>NZ_CYTY01000019.1:89074-115836 GCF_001298995.1 Achromobacter sp. 2789STDY5608615 | reverse complement strand
GGCGGGCGGCGTGGCGGCGGTCTGCTCGGCCATGGCGGCGGCCCAGTCGTCCTGGGCGGGCTTCAGGCCATCCGCCTGGGTGGGCGGATTGGCGCGGGATTGTTCGGCGAGCGCGTCGGCCCAGTCGTCGGCCGGGGACGAGCCGGAGCCGGGCTCGTTCTTGTCAGTCATGGTCGGGGGCCTCGTTAGATTCGGTATCGTAGGTAAACATGTTCTGCACGCGCAGGGCGTACTGGCCGTTAAAGACGCCGTAGCCGCATTCCATCAGCGGCACGCCGTCGACGTGGGCAATGACGGTCTGCGGCACATCCACGGGCAGGATGTCGCCGACCTTCATGCGCATCAGTTCGCGGATGTTGGACGGAATGCGCGCGAATTCGGCGACCACGTCGATGTCGGCGCTGCGCACCTGGCGTGAAAGCTGTTGCGACCAGCGCTGGTCGACTTCTTCCAGCGTGGTTTCCTGCAGCGGCCGCGTGAGCAGGTCGCGCACCGGCTCGATCATGGAGTAGGGCAGGCAGATGTTCAGGTCGCCGCCGGTCGCGCCGAATTCGATGTGGAACGAGGTGACGACCACCACTTCATTGTTGCCGGTGATGCTGGCGAACTTGGTGTGCATCTCCGAGCGGACGTAATCGAATTCGATCGGGTAGACGGGGTCCCAGGACTTGCCGTAGCTTTCCAGGGTCAGGTTGAGCAGGCGCCGGATGATGCGCTGTTCGGTGGTGGTGAAGTCACGGCCCTCGACCCGCGTGTGGTAGCGGCCATCGCCGCCGAACAGGCTGTCGATGACCAGGAACACCAGGTTCGGGTCATAGGTGAACAGGGCGGTGCCGCGCAGCGGCTTCATCTGCACCATGTTCAGGTTGCTGGGAACCGGCAGGTTGCGTTCGAAGTCCGCGTACTTCTGGATCTTGATGGAACCGACGGTGATGTCGGCGCTGCGGCGCATGAAATTCAGCAACACGCTGCGCATCTGGCGCGCAAAGCGTTCGTTGATGAGTTCCAGCGTCTGCATGCGCCGGCGCACCACGCGGTCCGGCGAGCTCAGGTCATAGGCACGGGCGCCGTCGTTGGGGCCCGCGGATTCCTTTTTGCTGTCGCTCTCGCCCGTGACGCCGGCCAGCAGCGCGTCGACTTCGTCCTGCGAAAGAAACGCCTCGTAGGCCATGCTTATTGCACCACGAACGCCGTATACAGTACGTCGGTGACATACTGGCCGTCCGGCAGGGGCGCGAACGGGCGGTTGACGGCTTGCTTGATGGCGTTGGCCATGTCGGTCTTGCCCTGTTGCGTCTGCACGCCGGTGGGCGATTGCGAAGACAGCACCATCAGGATGCGGCTGCGCACTTCAGGCATGTACTTTTCAAGGCGGATACGGGTCTGCTCGTCGCTGACGCGCAGGGTCAGGCCGACGTGCATGATGCGCTCGGTGTCGGCGTTCTGCAGCGTGACCGTGAAGGCCTCGATCGGCACGAAGATCGGCGCGGGCACCGCGGCCGGCGTGGTCGGCGGGGCAACGAAGGTGGTCGGCGTGGCTTGCGGGCCCGCTGCGCCGGGCTGGCCCGGCTGGCCGCCGGTCTGGCCGACGCCCAATTGCACCGGCGCGCCGCCCTGCGGCTGCATGCGCTGCGCGACGAACCAGGTCGCGCCCGCGCTCGCGGCCGCCACCAGCAACAGCACCAATATCATGAGCAACGGGCGAAGGATGCGGCCTATGCCGCCGGAGCGTGTCGGAAGCGCGCCGCGCGGCGGCATGGTTGTGGGTTTGGAAGTCGCCATCTCGGTGTCGATGCGTGTTTTGCCGCTGATGAAAACGGATTCTTAGTGGATGAAAGCATTCTGCCCGAAATGCGTCCCCGGCTTGGAGGCGAAAAACAGGGCGAAAGCCGCGTATCTCAAGCTATTGCTGCACCGCCCGCAACCGTTGCCAGCCGCGGGCCGCGCGATTGTTACGCGAAGGTGTCGACCAGCGCATTGGCGTTGCGCGAAGCCGTCACGGCGACCGCCTGGCCATCGCTCGCGCCGTCGGCCACGGCGGCGCCGTTGCCGCCACCCTGGCGCTGCGAACCGCCGCCATTCTGCTGGGCGAATTCCTGCTGCGCGGCCTGTTCACCGACGCTGGTCTGACCCAGCGAGATGCCGGCCTGGGCCAGCGCCTGCTGCAACTGCGGCAGCGCGGTTTCGATGGCCTGGCGCACCGAGGCATGGGCCGAGACGAACGAGGCGCTGGCCACGCCGTCGGCCAGGTTGATGCTGACGCGCAGCGGGCCGAGGTCGGGCGGATCCAGGCGCAGTTCGGCGGTCTGGGTGCCCTGGCGCGCGTTGTTGCTCATGACGACCATCTGCTGGCCCAGTTCGGTGCCCCAGTGCGTGCCGCCCACGGGGGTGGCGACCTGCAGCACGACCGGCACAACGGGCACGGCGACGCTGGCGGGGTTGGCGATGGGGGCGGGCTGCTGGCGCTGCGAGGCGGCGGCGATGGCCTGGGCCAGGTGATCCTGGGCGTTCGCGGCGTGCTGCGGCACCTGGAACTGTTGCGCGGTGCTGAGCGCCGGCGCGTTGGTTTCCTCTTCGGTGCGCGCATGCTGCGGCGCGGCCGGCGCCGGCTCGGCGGCGGCCACGCGCACGTTGGCGGCGCGGGGCTGCGCGGCCTCGGGCGTGGGGCGCGGCAACTCGGCGGCGGGCGCGGCCTTGGCGGGCGTCTCGGCGATCGGCGTGGAACCCGGCTTGACGGCGGCGGTGACCACCGGCTGGGCGATCTGCGCATCGCGGCTGGCCTGGATGGCGGCGGCTTCGGCCTGCTGCGCGGTGGCGGGCACCGGCGCGCGCGGGGTGGCGATGGCGTCGTTGGCGGTCAGGGCGGCCTGCACCACGGCGGCGCCGGTGCTGACCGCGGCGGCGGCGGCCTGTGCGGTGCCGCGCGCCAGCTGCACCTGTTCGGCCGCCTGGGCGGCGATCTCCAGCGCCTGCTGCGGCAGCACCGGCGCGGCCGGCTGCTGCGCGGCGACGGCGAGCGCGCCGGCCTCGGCCTGGGTGGCGGTCTGCACGGCGTTGTCGATGGCCTGGGCGGCGGCGTCCTCGGCGTTGCCAGCGGCGTCACCGGAATTCTTGCCGCCGGCCTGCGTCTTGGCGCCGCTGTTGGAGGCGGGGCGCGCGTCGGCGGACGGATTGGGACGCTGCTGGGCCAGCACGTCGGAGAAGGACGGACCCTTCTTGGCCGTGGCCGGCGCGGCCTTGGCGCCGAGCGTGTCGGCGATCGAGACCGGCGCGGCGGGCGCGATGGCGGGGGTGGGCAGGGGAGCGGTCATGGCGGGCTTCCTGTGGGCAATTAATGCATCCCGGCCTGGCGCTGGACCAGGCGGGCGGAGTATTCGTCGTTGGCGCGCTGTTCGCGGCGCGATTCGACCACGGCCTGGGCGCGCAATTCGCGCTGCGCCAGGGCGTCGTACGAGTTGAGCTTGCGCTTTTCCTGCTGCCAGTAGAGCCGGCCCTTGGCCAGGTTCTCGTCGGCCTGGCGCAGCACGTTCTGCTGCTGGCCGATGGCGTCGTCCAGGGTGCCGATGAAGCGCTGGTAATTGTGGCAATCGCTGGCTGACATGCCGGTGGTCATGGCCTGCTGCAGGCGTTCCAGGTAGTCCTGGCGATAGTCCTGCAGCATGCCGAGCTGGCGTTCGGCGTTGGTGCGTTCGGTGCTGAGGCGGCCAAGCAGGCGGGCGGCTTCGTCCGTGCTCTCCTTGGCCAGGTTGATCAGCATGTCCAGGGGCAATTGGCTAGGCATAGGTGTCCCTCAATTCAAAGCTGGCGCGCAACTGCTCCACCGCGTCCTCGTAGCCGACGTTCTCGCCGATATCCTGTTGCAGGAAGGCTTCCAGGCGCGGGTAGCGGGCGATGGCATCGTCCAGCTGCGGGTCGTTGCCGGCGGCGTAGGCGCCCACGGCGATCAGGTCGCGGTTGCGCTGGTAGCGCGACAGCGTCTGCTTGAAGCGGCGCACCACCGAGAACTGCTGCTGCGTGATCAGCGAAGTCATGGCGCGCGAGATCGAGGCCTCGATGTCGATGGCGGGGTAGTGGCCGGCTTCGGCCAGGTGGCGCGACAGCACCACGTGGCCGTCCAGGATGGCGCGCGCCGAGTCGGCGATCGGATCCTGCTGGTCGTCGCCCTCGGCTAGCACTGTATAGAAGGCGGTGATCGAGCCGGCCTTGCCGCTGGGGCCGGGCGCGCCCATGCCGGCGCGTTCCACCAGCATCGGCAGCTTGGCGAACACCGACGGCGGATAGCCCTTGGTGGCGGGCGGCTCGCCGATGGCCAGCGCGATTTCGCGTTGCGCCATGGCGTAGCGGGTGAGCGAGTCCATGATCAGCAGCACGTCCAGGCCCTGGTCGCGGAAGTGTTCCGCCAGGCGCGTGGCGTAGGCCGCGCCCTGCAGGCGCAGCAGCGCCGAGACGTCGGCCGGGGCGGCCACCACCACCGAGCGCGCCAGGCCCTCGGGGCCCAGGTTGTGCTCGATGAATTCCTTGACTTCGCGGCCGCGTTCGCCGATCAGGCCGACCACGATGACGTCGGCCTTGGTGTAGCGGGCCATCATGCCCAGCAGCACGCTCTTGCCGACGCCGGAGCCGGCGAACAGGCCCATGCGCTGGCCGCGGCCGACGGTGAGCAGGCCGTTGATGGCGCGCACGCCGGTGTCCAGCACGGTGTCGATCGGGGCGCGCGACAGCGGGTTGATCGGCAGCGCCGACAGCGGCGCGAGTTCGGCGCCCGTCAGCGGGCCCAGGCCGTCCAGCGGCCGGCCGGCGCCGTCGAGCACGCGGCCGAGCAGGGCGTTGCCCACCGGCAGGTGGCGGCCCAGTTGCGGCTTGGCATTGCCGTTCAGTTCGGCCTTGCGCGGCAGCGGGATCTGGCGTTGCACGGGCGGTTCGCCGGGCACCACGCGGGCGCCGGGCGGCAGGCCGGAGATGTCGGCCTGCGGCATCAGGTACAGGGTGTGGCCGTCGAAACCGACCACTTCGGCGTCGGCCCAGTGGTCATGGCCGCGCGCGATCTCGATGCGGGCGGCGGCGCCCACCGGCAGGCGCAGTCCGGTGGCGTGCAGCACCAGGCCCGTGGCGCGCGTGATCTTGCCGCTGACCAGCCAGGGGTCGGTCGAGGCGGCGCGGATCGACCCGATCTGCAGCTGGGTCTGCCAGCGGTCGATCACGGGCACGGCCGGTTGGCCGGGCTGCGCGGGGGCCTGATTGGCGCTCACGCCGGGTCCTCCCAGTGGACGTTGCGGCCCAGCGAGGCCGCGACGCGGCGCCAGCGGGTCTGCAGGGTGGCGTCGATGTCGCCGAACGGCGTCTCGGCGCGCACGCCGCCGCGGGCGATGGATTCGTCGGCCAGCACACGCCAGTGGCCTTCCTTGAGTTCGTCGGCCAGGTGCAGGCGGATCAGCTCGATGTCGGCGGGATTGGCCCACAGGCGCATCTGGCCGCCGGCGGTGGGGTTGATGTGCAGCACTTCGCGCACGGCGCTGGCCACGGTGTCGGGCTGCTCGGCCAGGGTGGTGCGCACCACCTGCTGGGCGATGTCCAGCGCCAGCGTCAGCAGGCTCTGGCCCATTTTTTCTTCGAGCGAGCCGACCGATTCGGCGCAGGCCTGCACCAGCGCGTGCAGGCGCCGGGCTTCCTCGGCGCCTTGTTCGCGGGCCTGGGCCAGGCCCTCGGCGTAGCCGGCTTCGCGGCCAGCGGCGAGGCCGGCCTCATGGCCTTCGGCATGGCCGGCGGCCAGGCCCTCGGCGTGGCCCTGCGCATGGCCGGCCGCGTGGCCTTCGGCGCTGGCCTCGGCGCGCAGCTGGGCCATCACCACTTCCGGATCGGGGCCCGGATCGGGTTCCGGCTCGGGTTCGACTGCGACGGGCGGCGGCTCGTCGAACGACAGCATCTGCCAGCGCCGCCAGGCGGCGCTGCGCGAGATGAGCGTCGACTGACCGGTATCCGCTTCAGACATACGCGTCGTCTCCGGAGTTGCCCAGTACGATCTGGCCGCTCTCGGCCAGGCGGCGGGCGATCTGCAGGATCTTCTTCTGCTCGGTCTCGACCTTCGACATGCGGATCGGGCCTTGCGCTTCCAGGTCCTCGCGCAGCATTTCGGCGGCGCGGCTGGACATGTTGCGCAGGAACTTGGCGCGCAGCTCTTCCTGGGCGCCCTTGAGCGCGACCATGAGCGTGTCGTTGTCGATTTCCTTGAGGATGAGCTGGATGGCGCGGTCCTCGACGTCGAGCAGGTTGTCGAACACGAACATCTCGTCGATGATCTTCTGCGCCAGGTCGTTGTCGCGTTCGCGCAGGCTGGCGACCACGGTTTCCTCTTCGGCCGAATTCATCATGTTGAGAATCTCGGCCGCGGTGCGCACGCCGCCCATCTTGCTGCGCTTGGCGCCCTGGCCGGCCAGCACGGAATTGAGCACTTCGGTCAGTTCCGACAGGGCGGCCGGCTGCACGCCGCCGAAGGTGGCGATGCGCAGCATGACGTCGTTGCGCAGGCGGTCGGTCAGCAGCGCCAGCACGCCGGCGGCGCGGTCGCGCTCCAGGTGCACCAGGATGGTGGCGATGATCTGCGGGTGCTCGTCGCCGATCAGTTCGGCCACGGTGTGCGGGTCGAGCCAGTTCAGCGCGTCGATGCCGCTGCCGCCTTCGCCGGCTTCCAGGATGTCCTCGATCAGGCCGGCGGCGCGGTCGCTGCCCAGCGCCTTGGTCAGCACGGTGCGGATGTAGTCGTCCGAACCCAGCGTGACGGCCATGAACTGGTCGGCTTCCTGGCGGAATTCCTCCAGCACCACGGCGACGTCGTTGCGGGTCACCTGCTTGAGGCTGGCCATGGCGGCGCCGACCTGCTGGACTTCGCGGGCGGAGAGGTACTTGAAGACCTCGGCGGCGGCGTCTTCACCCAGCGACATCATTAGGACGGCGCTGCGCGTCATGCCGTCCATCGGCTTGGCATCATTTTTCATCTTTGGTCATCCAGGTGCGCAGGACCATCGCGACGGCGCGCGGATCCTTGTTCGCCATCGTGCGGGCGCGTTCCAGGTTGTCCTGGTAACGGTCGGTTTCCTTGGCGCGGGCCACGTCCTGGGCCTCGCGCTGGGCTTCGATGCGTTCGGCCTCGGCCACTTCCGGATCAACCGGCGGGTACAGGTAGTCGCCCACCGAGCGGCGCACCTTGCGGTACAGCCACAGGGCCAGCACGCCACCGACCAGCCATGCCAGGATGGTCTTGAACAGCGAGATCATTTCCGGATCGCGCCACATCGGCAGCGCCGGCGGGCCGTCGTTGAACTGGCTGTTGACCAGGTTCAGCGAATCGCCGCGGCTTTCCGAGTAGCCCATCGCCTCGCGCACGAGGTTGGTCAGCTTGCTCAGCTCTTCGGGCGGCAGGGCCTTGAGATCGCCGTCCTTGTCGCGCACGTAGTTCACCACCACGGCGACCGACAGGCGCTTGACCGTGCCGACCGGCTGCTTGATGTGGCTGATGGTGCGGTCGACTTCGTAGTTGGTGGTGGCGTCGCGGCGGTCGCTGACGGTGCCGCCGGCGTTCTGGCCGCCGGTGGTGGTCTGTTGTTGTTGCTGCTGTTGCTGTTGCGGCTGGCCCGGGCGCGGCGGCTGGGTCTGCGGCGGATTGGCGATCGGCGCCTGGGCGTTGCCCGGCGGCTGATTGGACAGGGCGCCGGGGACGCCCTGGGCGGGATTGATGCCGCGCTGGTTCTGGTCGCTGGTCTGCTGGCTGCGGATGGCGGCCTGGCCGGGTTCCTGGTTGGGGCGGTAGACCTCGGAGGTTTCCTCGCGGCGGGCGAAGTCCATTTCGGCGCTGGCCTGGGCGTGCACGTTGCCCGGGCCGACCAGCGGATTGAGGATGGTCAGGATGCGTTCGACGGTGCGCTGCTCGGTTTCCCGGACCATGCGCGTCTGGTCGGCGTCCATGCCGCGGCCTTCGCCCAGCGGCGAGGACAGCAGGCGGCCGTTCTGGTCGACGACCGAGACGTTTTCAGCGGTCAGTTCGGGCACGCTGGAGGCGACCAGCCACGAAATGGCCGAAACCTGGGCATCGCTCAGGCTGCGGCCGGGGTAGACGTTCAGCAGCACCGAGGCGGTCGGCGGCTGGCGTTCGCGCACGAACAGCGACTGGCGCGGCATGGCCAGGTGCACGCGGGCGTGCTGCACGGTGTGCATGGATTCGATCGAACGCGCCAGCTCGCCTTCCAGGCCGCGCTGGTAGTTGATCTGCTCGGCGAACTGGCTGGCGCCGAAGCGGGCGTTGTCCATCAGCTCGAAGCCGACCGAGCCGCCGCGCGGCAAGCCCTGCGACGCCAACTGCAGGCGGGCGTCGTAGACGCGGTCGGCCGGCACCAGCAGGGCGGTGCCGGTGTCGTTGTACTTGTAGGGCACGTTCATGGTGCCCAGGGCCGTCACGATGGCGCCGCCGTCGCGGTCGTCCAGGTTCGAGAACAGCACCTTGTACTTGGGTTCGCTGCTCCACATCGCCACGGCGACGATGAGCGCGACCACCGCGGCTGCCGCGCCAAGCAGGATCGGCTTGGGCAGGGCGCGTATCTTTTCCAACACGGGAAACTTCGCCAGAAGCGACGCGCTCAGGGTAGCCTGCTGATTCATTGGCGGCTCCCGCTGGCTTCGCGGAGCAGGGAAAATGACTTCATGTTCGGGTAGGGCAGATTACACATGCAACGTGCTTCTGGTCTGGGGAGAGCCTGGATTATTGCTGCTGCGTTAGCAAACCCAATCGTCGAAAACAGCGGTTTTTTGGCGTTACTTATCCCCTATGTAGACAAGCGACCGTGGCGGGGGAATGGGGCGGGCGGCGGTGGACGCCGGCGGGGGCGGCGCATTCGGGGAAATATCGGGTGTTTTGGCGGCTTTTAGCCGCTATGACGCCGGGGTTGCCGGGTTACGCTGCCTGCATCGTTGGCGTAGTCCACGCCCCACCAGCAAGGAATAACGTAATGGCTGTATCAGGCTTGTCCGGCATCGAGAGCATGCTCCAGCAGATGCGCGTGGCCGTCACCAAGGCCGAGACCGGCAACCTCGCCGCCGGCGAGGCCGTGGCCCAGCCCGACGGCTTCGCCGCCGAGCTGCAACGCTCGATCCGCCGCGTCACCGGCGCGCAGAATGCCGCCACGGCGCAGGCCAAGGCCTTCGAAATGGGCGCGCCCGATGTGTCGCTCAACGACGTGATGATCGACCTGCAAAAAGCCAGCATCGGCTTCCAGACGGCCGTCCAGGTCCGCAACAAGCTGGTCGCGGCCTACAAGGAAATCTCGTCGATGGCCGTGTAACGGCGCAGGCAGGGCCAGAACGGCCCAGCCTCGGCTGGAACACAACCCCATCTAGGCCAGAACGTCCGCCCCGCCGCCCGGCCGCCCGTAGGCGGGGCAGCCCCCTTGGGGGGGCAGCAAGCACGCAACGCGTGCGCCGCGTGGGGGCCCACAACACCCGCCCCGCCGCCCGGCCGCCCGTAGGCGGGGCAGCCCCCTCGGGGGGCAGCAAGCACGCAACGCGTGCGCCGCGTGGGGGCCCACAACACCCGCCCCGCCGCCCGGCCGCCCGAAGGCGGGGCAGCCCCCTCGGGGGGCAGCAAGCACGCAACGCGTGCGCCGCGTGGGGGCAAACACTACCTTGCGTTTTTTTCCAGGCGCCAGACGACCTGCTGCAGCCAGTTTTCCTGCCGCGCGTCCAGGTTCAGGAACACCGCGCCCAGATGGCTCATGGGCGGTTCGCCGGTCAGCGACACATGGGTCGGCACCGGTTCGTCCGGGCTGTCGGCCTGGACCATGGGCTGGCCCGAGATCGGGTACACGTTGCGCACTTCGAGGTGCGCGCTGAGCTTGCCCAGGTCGCCGAAGTCCAGTCGCACGTCTTCCAGCACCGACCCGCGTTCCGGCAGGGCCTGCACCGCCAGTTCTACCCGCAGGCCGACGCCGTCGACCGACAGATCGCGCACCGAGAAACTGATCGGCTTCTCGGCCGGATCGGGTTGCCACGACGCCTGGCAGCGGTTGGCGTTGCTGATCAGCGAGGCGCGGAACATCTTGCGGCGCTGGATGCGGGCCAGATGCTCGGGGAAGGGCGACATCAGTGCGGCGCTGCCGTCATCGAAATGGATGACTTCGGGGCGCTCGACGCGGAAGCGGATCTGCACGCCGCCGTAGGCGGTGGCGTGGAAATGGAAGGTGGTGCCGCTCAGCAGGCCCATGCTGTCGGACTGTTCGAAGTCGGCGCCGGCATAGTCGCGCGGGCGCCAGAAGAACTGGCGGGTCTGCTTGTCGGCGCCCAGCACCAGCACCGCCATCTCGCGATCGGCGGCGTCACGCACCAGGATATGGCTGTCGGGGTGCGTCAGTTCGAAAAGGGCGGCGCGCATGTCTTCCGGCCGCGTGAGCAGGAATTCCGGATCGCTGGCATCCAACACAGTGGTGTCCTTGGAAAATAGGGGTCAGGCTGGCGGCGCGGCGTCGGGAAGCTCGCGCGATTCGAGGCGATACAGCCAGGCCAGCAATTCTGCCACCGCTACGTAGAGTTGGGGAGGAATATGCGCATCCAGGTCCACCTGCATCAGCAGGCCGACGAGTTCGCGCGATTCGTGGACGTAGAGTCCGTTTTCCTCGGCGGCGCGCACGATGGTGTCGGCCAGCTGGCCGTAACCCTTGGCCACCACGCGCGGAGCGGCGTCCTTGTCGTCGTACGAGATCGCGACCGCGGCGTTGCGGTTGGCGTTGGGGCCCTGATCGGGTGGCGGGGCGGTGCGCATCAGAAATCCGTGGGCATGACGGGACGCGGATCGACCACGTTCACCACCAGGTGGCTGAGCGTGAGACCGGCGGCCAGCAGGCGGGAGCGCAACTGGTCCGAGGACTCGTTGAGTTCGGCCGCGCCATGGGGGGGCGACCAGTTGCAGCACGATCTGGTCGCCTGCCAGGTTCAGGCGCGCGTCCACCAGGCCCAGGCGGGGCAGGTCCAGCTTCAGGCGGGTGGCCCAGGTGGGCACGCCCGATTCCGGATCGCCGCCATAGGGCTCGCGCTCGACTTCCCGCTCCATGGGGGTGCCGGGCCAGGCTTCGCCTTGCCAGGTCAGCGCCTGGTTGGCCAGCACGTCGAGCTGCTGGCGCACCAGCACGGTGAGATCCTGGTGGATGCCGCTGACCGGCGTGCCGGGCGCGGGCGTATTGGTGCCGCCGGCCGTCGTCGGCGCGTCGCCGCCCGAGCGGCTGGCGGAGGTGCCGGCGCTGTCGGCGCGCGGCCGGGCGAGGTCGGCTTCGCTGGGGACGCCGCTGCGCGTGAGCTTGGCTTGCGGCTCTTGCTGCAACTGGGCCGGATTGCTGCGGCCGAAGACCATGTCGGTCAGGTGCGATTCGTAGAACAGGCCACTGGTCTGCAGCGCCGCGCGCAGCGCCTGGCCCAGCGCGCGGGCGGACGGTCCGGCCGCCGCCATGCTGGCGTGGGCCGTGGCGTCGGCGCCCTTGGCGCCGCCGGGGGCGTCAGCCGCGCCGCCGGGGCGGCCGGGCTTGGCGCCGAGCTGGGTATCGGCTTCGAGGTCGGCGCTGGCTGCCGCGGCGGCGGCCAGCGCCGCGGTCGCGCTGGCTGCCGTGGTCGTGGCGGGCGCCGCCGCGCCGGTGGCGGGAGGTTGGGGTTGTCCGGGTTGCGCCGGCTGTGCGGCGGCCTGGCCGGCGCCAGGCTGGGCCGGCGCGCCGCTGCCTGGCGCCGGCGCATTGGCTGACCACAAGGGGGCGCGGCCCAGCACCGCCGGCGCGGCGTCGGGATATTGGGCCAGCAGCGCCAGGATCGCGCGGGCGGTGGTGCCCAGCGTGGTGGGGGCCGAGGCCGTGGTGTCGCTGCTGGTGACCAGGCCGCGGGCGGCCAGCGCCAGTGCGGCGGCGGTCTTGGCGTCAAGGACGGTGGCCGGGCGGTCGCCGCGGGCGCCGCCGGTCTGGATGCCTTGTCGTGGGTCGCGATTGGAACCGTCGGCCGAGCCGGGCTTGTCCAGGTTGCCGGGCTGGCTGACCGCATCCGGCCGCGCGCCCGACACCTGGTTGGCGCTGGCGGCGGACATCGTCGTGCCCAGCACGGCGTCCAACCGCTGCACTAGGACGTTGCCGAGTGCCGCGGGACCTACGCTCATGCTTCAGGCGCCTGGTAGCCGTAGGCCGACAGCAGGGTCTGCTGGCGCTTCATGCGGCCCAGCAGTTCGCCCAGCCGGGCCAGTTGCGGGAGCGCCAGGTCGCGCGTGAGCGCGTCGTTTTCGAGGATGCGCACCAGCAGGTCGTACTTCATGGCGCGGCCGGCCTCGTCCAGCGGCGCGGTCGGTTCCGCGATCCGCAGGCGCTCGACCAGCTCGCAATATTGCTGCCCGTGGGCCATCGCCGTATCCCAGTCTCCGGCCTGGGCGGCCGTCAACATCTCGCCCGTGATGAGGGCGATCTCCTGGTAGTGTTCCAGAATAGGGGATGAGTACTGGGTAAGGGACGTCATGGAAATCTCGGGCGTTCGATGGCTGGCTGAATTTGTGTTTTTGGCCATCAGGGCTGGGCAAGGCCAGCCGGTCGGTCGATGGAAGTCTGCCAAGCCTCGGCCAGATCCGCCAACAGGCGGTCGGCAATGTCGAGTTGCTCGGCATTCGCTTTCAGATTTGCCGTCAGCAAGGTGCGGACGATGTAATCGTAGAGCCGGGCGAGGTTGGCGGCGATCTCGCCGCCAGCCTCCATGTTCAACCCGGTCTTCAAGCCTTCATCGACGATCTTGATCGCTTTCGAGATGGCCGCGCCGCGCTCGGCGACCCGGCCTTCCTGCAGATGGATGCGCGCCTGCCCGATCGCCGCCCGGGCACCCAGGTACAACAGGGTGATCAGCCGCTCGGGACTCGCGCCCAGAACCTGGGTTTCCAGGCCGATATCGGCGTAGGAGCGGACGGATTGAGACCCAGTGGGGCGGCGGGCGGCGTAAGTCATTAATGCATCTTCTACAGGTTATTTGCTCGATTTGTTCATCGCCGCAAATTGTTGGGTCAGGTAGTTGCCGGTGACGGCCAGTTGGGAAACGTACTTGTCCAATGCGACAAAACGGGTGCGCATCTGGTCCATTTCAGCGTCGCTGGCGGCCTTGGCGCGCTTTTGCTGGGCGTCCAGGTCACTAATCGACTTGGCCAGGCCGTCGGTGCGCGTCTTGAGCGAACCGGTGCTGCCCAATACGTCCTTGAAAGCCTTTTCGAAAGTCTTGGCTAGGCCGTTGTCGCCGGTCAGCAGCTTGGTGACGTCGGCCGGATTGGTGCTCAGCGCCTTGTCCAGCTTGGTTTGGTCGAGCTTGAGCTGGCGCGTCTGGGGATCGGTGGTGATGCCCAGGTCGGCCAGCGAGCGGACCGACCCTTCGCCCAGCATGGCTTGCAGCGCGTTGGTCACCGACGCCTGGATCGAGCGGGTGGTGCCGTCGCCGGTCAGCGGCTGGTTGGTGGCCGCCTTGGCGTCGAAAGCCGTCAGGCTCTTGATGGTCGATTGCAGCGAGTTGTAGTTCTTGACGAAATCCTGGATCGCCTTGCTGGCGACTGACGGATCCGCTTCCAGCTTCAGCGTGATCGGCTTGTCGGTCTCGGTTTTCTCGGTCAGGTTCAGCGTGACGCCGTCGATGACGTTGGCGACGTTGTTCGAGCCGCTCTTGACGGGGAGGCCGTTGATGATCAGTTGGGCGTCTTCAGCCTTGGTATTGGCCAGGCCGGTCGTGGAGCCGTCGGCGGCGGTGCTGAAGGACAGGATGTCCTTGAGCGACTGGTCGCCGGTGACGGTGATGTTCTTGACCGAGGCCTGGACACCGGTGTCCTTGGCCGTCAGCATCAGGTAGTTGTTGCCGTTGCCGTCATTGATAACGGTGGCGCGCAGGCCGGACTTGTCGTCGGCGTTGATGGCCTTGACGATGCCGTTGAGCGAGGTGTCGCCTTTCAGGTCGATGGTGCGCTTGGTGCCGTCGGCCAGCTCGACTTCGAACGAGCCGGTGTCGCCGTGCTTGGCGGTGCGGTCTGCCACGGCGCCCGATTGCAGGCTCTGGGCGCGGGCCAGGTTCTTCACTTCGATGACGTACTGGCCCGCGGTGGCGCCCTCGGCGGCCACACTGGCCGTCAAGGCGTTGCCGCCGGTGACGCTGCCCTTGATGGCAGCCATCGTCTCGGTCTTGCCCAGCACGGCAGCGGACTTTTGCAGCGCTTCCAGGGCGCTCTGCAGTTTCGCGTAAGCGTCGATGCGAGTCTGGTAGCTTTGCGCGCGCGTGGTGTAGATCGAGAGCTTCTTATCCTCGGCGTCTTGCAGCTTTTTCAGCGTTTCTTCCAGTGGCAGACCGGAGGACGAACCGAGGTTGGTGATAGAGGCCATGTGAAATCCTTCCTAGCGATGCGATTCTGTCAAAAATAGGGTGCCGGCGATTGGCCGGGTAAGGGCATAAGGCGGGCCTAATTCGATGATTCCATCATCGATTGGCGCCAAAAGGGGCACAGAGGAAAGTACGGGAATTCATGTCAAGCCGAGGTCTTGATGCCATTTCCCTGCATGTTCACGATCATTTTGGCGATCTTGAGCACGGCTTCGCTGGGGATGGTGCGTATGACGTCCCCGGACTTGGCGTCGACCACCGACACCACCACCTGGTGGACGTCCGGGTCGACCTCGAACTGCAGCTGGGTCGACCAGGCCTTCATCTGCTCGTTGATTTCGTCGAGCGCCTTGTCGAGGGGCAGCTTCTGCGAATTCGACTGCTCCGACGTCGCGGAATCGGCGCCGCTGCTATTGGTGCTGGCAACGGGCGGGGCGACGGTGACGGATGGATCTGCGACGATGGGCACGGCCGCGACCGGCGACGGTGCGAACGTAGCGGGGGCTAACGGGGTTACGGCCATGATCACTCCAGCGGCGGTGCGGGCGTCTCGGAGGAACGCGCTGTTTTCAGGGAATTCTCAGCTACGATTACGGCAGCGCCGCAGGGAACTTTAGCCCTCGTAACAGCGGGCTGTTTCATGTGCTAACAAGTTGGGATCGGGCAATGAGTGTCAAGACGGCGTTGCGAGTCATAGAAATCATCGAAACCTATGCCCGGGAGAAGCGCGCACTGCCCCTGTCGGAACTGGCCCGGCTGCTGGATGTGCCGGTTTCCAGCTGCCTGGCGCTGATCCGCACCCTGACCGGCCTGGGTTACCTCTACGAAACCGGACGCCGCCAGGGCTACTACCCGACCGGCCGCCTGCTGGCAATGGCGCAACGCATCGCCCGCGCCGATCCGGTGCTGGACCGGGTCTATCCCAGTCTGGTTGAATTAAGGGACGCAACTCGGGAAACCGTCGTCTTCGCCAAGCTGACGCAGGACGGCCGGGTGGTCTACCTGGATGTGCTGGACTCTCCGCATACGATCCGATACGCGCCCGTTGCCGGCGAGTTCAAAGACGTACACGCAAATTCGCTGGGTAAAGCGCTCATGTCGCTGCTGGACGAGCCGGCCCGCGACGCCTTGCTCGGCAACGGGCCGCTGACGCGCCACAACGAACGCACGCTGGTCACCCGCGAGGCGGTGCTGCAGGACTTGGCGCTGTCGCGCCAGCGCGGCTGGTTCATGAACAGCGGCGAGTCGATTCCCGACGTCGGCGCCATCGCCTGGCCGGTGACCCTGTCGGGCGAGCACTACGCCATCTCCGTGGGCGGTCCGATCTACCGGATCGAGCCGTGCCAGGAGGAATACGCCCGCATCCTGCGGGCGGCCTGCACCGGACTGGAACAGCAGTCCTGAGGCGGCCCCGGCCGGCCCGGGCGCAAGGCGCGCCGGGCGGACGCGCAAGGGGCGGGCGCCTCAATATGACTTCGGCAGGCCCAGCACCTTTTCCGCGATGAAGCACATGATCAGCTGCGGGCTGACCGGCGCGATGCGCGGGATGAAGCTCTCGCGCAGCAGCCGCTCCACGTGGTATTCCTTGGCGTAGCCCATGCCGCCCAGCGTCATCACGGCGGTCTGGCAGGCGTTGTAGCCGGCCTCGGCCGCCAGGTACTTGGCGGCGTTGGCGCTGGGGCCGCAGGGTTCGCCGGCGTCGTACAGGCTGGCGGCCTTGAACACCATCAGGTCGGCCGCCTCCAGCTGCATCCAGGCCTGCGCCAGCGGGTGCTGGATGCCCTGGTTCTGGCCGATCGGCCGGCCGAACACATGGCGCTCGCCGGCGTAGCGCACCGCCCGCTCCAGCGCGGCGCGGCCGATGCCGACCGCCTCGGCCGCGATCAGGATGCGTTCCGGGTTCAGGCCATGCAGGATGTACTCGAAGCCCCGGCCTTCCTCGCCGATCCGGTCCGCCAGCGGGATCCGCAGGCCGTCGATGAACAGCATGTTCGAGTCCACCGCCTTGCGGCCCATCTTCTCGATTTCACGCACCTCGACCTTGCCGCGGTCCAGGTCGGTGTAGAACAGCGACAGGCCCTGGGTCGGCTTGGCCACCTCGGACAGCGGCGTGGTGCGCGCCAGCAGCAGCATCTTGTCGGCCACCTGGGCGGTCGAGATCCAGATCTTGCGTCCATGCACCACGTATTCGTCGCCCTGGCGCACGGCGCGGGTGCCGAGCTTGGTGGTGTCCAGGCCGGCGTCGGGCTCGGTGACGGCGAAGCAGGCCTTCTGCCGGCCGGCGATCAGCGGCGGCAGCCAGCGGGCGCGCTGTTCGTCGTTGCCGAACACCACCACGGGATTGAGGCCGAAGATGTTCATGTGCACGGCCGACGCGCCGGTGAAGCCGGCGCCCGAGGCGGCGATGGTCTGCATCATCAGCGCGGCCTCGGTCATGCCCAGGCCGGCGCCGCCATGTTCCGGCGGCATGGCGATGCCGAGCCAGCCGTCGCGCGCCAGGTCGGCGTGCAGCGGCTCGGGGAAGCCGCCTTCACGGTCGCGTTCCAGCCAGTATTCGTCGGGATAGCGCGCGCAGATGCGGGACACGGCGTCGCGCAACGCCAGTTGATCGGGGGTGAATGCAAAGTCCATCAGTCGGTTCCATCCTGGGTGATGCGATTGGCGAAGAGCGCGTCGATGCCGGCGGGGTCGTAGCCGGCATCGGCCAGCACCTCGCGGCTGTGCTGGCCCAGCGTCGGCGCCGGGCGCCGGATGGCGGTCGGCGTGCCCTGGTAGCGGCCGAGCGGCGCGGGGGTGCGCAGGCGGCCCTCGGTCGGGTGCTGGTGGTCCTGCACGAAGCCGGTGGCGGCCAGGTGCTCGTCCAGCAGCAGGTCGTCGACCGTGTAGAGCTGCGAGGCCGGGATGTCGGCATCCGCCAGTTCCCGCAGCCATGCCTCGCTGGTCCTGGTGCGGATGACGTCGGCGACGAAGGCGTAGACCTCGTCGATATGGGCCGCGCGGGCGCCGTGGGTGTGAAAGCGCGGATCCTGCGCCAGTTCCGGCTGGCCGATCAGCGCGAAGAAGTTGCGCCAATGCTTGTCGTTGTAGATCAGCAGGCAGATATAGCCGTCGGCGGTGGCGTAGGGCCGGCGGTGCGGCGCCAGCAGCCGAGCGTAGCCGGTGGGGCCGAGCGGCGGCTCGAAGGTGGCCCCGCCCAGGTGGTCGCCCAGCACCAGGTGCGCCATGCCCTCGAACATCGGGATCTCGACCTGCTGGCCCTGGCCGCTGACGCGGGCGTGCAGCACCGCCGACACCAGCGCGATGCCCACGTGCAGGCCCACGGCGCGGTCGGCCAGCGTCAGCGGCGCGTAGCGCGGCACGTCGCCGCTCTGCTGCGCCGCCAGCGCGGCGATGCCGGTCTGGCCCTGGATCAGGTCATCGTAGGCGGGCCGGCCGGCGTAGGGGCCGGCCTCGCCGAAGCCATAGGCGCCCAGGTAGACGATGCGCGGGTTGCGCGCCGCCACCGCCTCGTACGACAGGCCCAGGCGCGCCATGGCCTGGGGGCGGATGTTGTAGAGCAGGGCGTCGCAGGTCTCGGCCAGCCGCAGGCAGGCCTCGCGGCCTTCCGGCGTCTTCAGGTCCAGCACCACCGAGCGCTTGTTGCGGTTCAGGTGCAGGTACAGGTGGCCCATGCCCGGATTGCGCATCGGGCCGACGGCCCGCATGTTGTCGCCGGCGGGCGATTCGACCTTGATGACGTCGGCGCCCAGGTCGGCCAGCACCTGGGTGGCGTAGGGACCCATCACGACCGAACTGAGGTCCAGGATGCGCACGCCGGCAAGGGGGCCGGCGGCCTGCGGGGAAGCGGCGGCGGACATCGTCATTGCTGCTCGATCCCCGCGTCGCGGATCAGCTTGCCCCACAGGTCGCGCTGTTCGCCGACGAACTGGCCGAAGGCTTCCGGCGAGCTGGAGAAAGCGTCAAAGCCCAGGCCCGCCAGGCGCTTGCGCACGTCGGGCTTGGCCACCACCTGCTTGATGGCGTCGTTGAGCCTGGCCACCACCTCGGGCGGCATGCCGGCCGGGCCGAAGTAGCCGTTCCATGAATTCAGGTCGAAGTCCGGCACGCCCGACTCGGCCATGGACGGCAGGTCCGGCACGATGGCGCTGCGCTCGGCGGTTGACACCGCCAGCGCCCGCAACTGGCCCGACTGCACGAACGGCAGGCCGGAGGCCAGGTCGGTGAACATGAAGTCGACCTGGCCGCCGACCACGTCGGTCAGGCCTTGCGGCGTGCCCTTGTAGGGCACGTGCAGGATGTCGATCTTGGCGCGGTTGGCCAGGGTGGCGCCGGCCACGATGCCGGTGCTGTTGCCGCTGGCGTAGGTGATGCGGCCCGGATGCTGGCGCGCGTCGGCGACCAGGTCGGCCACGGTCTTCCACGGCCGCTTGGGGTTGGCGACCAGGATGAAGGGCAGGTTGCCGCCGCGCGCGATGGGGGTGAAATCCTTGACCGGATCGTAGGGAATGTTCTTCATCAGCCAGGGAGCGGCCGAATGCGAGGTGTTGGTGGTCACGAACAGCGTGTAGCCGTCCGGCTTGGCGCGCGCCACGTAGCTGGCGGCGATGGTGGCGTTGGCGCCGGGCTTGTTCTCCACCACGATCTGCTGGCCCAGGATGGTCGACAGCTCGGCGCCGAAGATGCGGCCGACCGCGTCGGTGCCGGAGCCGGCCGGGAACGGCACGATCAGGGTGATGGGTTTGTTCGGATAGTCCGCGGCGTGGGCGGCGGGCAGGGCCAGCACGGTGGCGCCGCCGACCAGGGTGGCGCCCAACAGGCGTAGTAGTCGCATGGTTTGTCTCCAGGGGATGCGAAACGGGCGCGGCTTCTGCGGCCGCTGCCCGGGGTGGGCCGGTCTGCGCGGCGCCTCAGGCGCCGGCGGTCGATGCGGGAAAACCGCGGATCACGCGGTCGGGCGATTCTTCATACGGCGGCGTGTAGATCACCAGCAGCCGCGCGGGCTCGTCGCTGGTCACGGTGAACACGTGCGGGATGTCGGGCGGGAAATAGCAGCAGTCGCCCGGACCCATGTCGGCCCATTCGTCCTGCACCTGGGCGCGGGCGGTGCCCGACAGCAGGTAACAGACCTGCTCGATGCCCGGATGGGCGTGCGGCAGCGCGCCCTGGCCCTTGTCGATCACGCCCAGCAGCACTTCCACGCCGCGCGAGCCCACCGTGTCGGGGCCGATCAGGCGGCGGTTGAGGGTGCCGGTATGGTTGGCCGGGTGGTAGCCGGGCACGTCGGCTTCCCGGACCAGCCAGGCCGGGGTCTTGCGCTGCGTCATGTCTTATCCTTGTGAGTTTTCATATGTGAATTTATTTTCACGGATGAAAAAAACATCGGCAAGCGGTTTTTCCCGGCGATCCCGTGGCGTCCCAGGGGGATTAGGGAAAACACCGGGCGTGCGCTGCTAAAATCATGGGCTGTTCACCTTTGCGATCCCGCCCCATGTCTTCCGCCCTCAAGCCCGCCACCGGCGCCTCCCTGTCCGATTGGCTGCAGTACCTGGAATCGATCCACGCCACCGCGATCGACATGGGCCTGGAGCGCGTGCGGGAAGTGGCTGCCCGCATGAACCTGGAACTGCCGGGCGTGAAGTTCGTGGTGGGCGGCACCAACGGCAAGGGCTCGACCTGCTCGATGCTGGAGTCGATCCTGCTGGCCGCGGGTTACAAAGTCGGGCTGTACACCTCGCCGCACCTGATCGATTTCAACGAGCGCGCGCGCGTCAATGGCCAGATCGCCTCGGACGAGGCCCTGATCGAGCAGTTCATCGCGGTCGAGGCCGCGCGCGGCGAGACGTCCCTGACGTACTTCGAATTCACCACGCTGGCGATCCTGCGCCTGTTCTCGCAGTCGCGCCTGGACGCGGTGGTGCTGGAAGTCGGCCTGGGCGGCCGCCTGGACGCCGTCAACATCATCGACGCCGACTGTGCCATCGTCACCAGCGTCGACCTGGACCACATCGAGTACCTGGGCGACACGCGCGAGAAGATCGGCTTCGAAAAGGCCCACATCTACCGCGCCGGCCGGCCGGCCATCTGTGCCGACCCGGTGCCGCCGCAGTCGCTGCTCGATTACGTCGAGCAGATCGGCGCCGACCTGTGGCTGTTCAGCCGCGACTACAACTATTCCGGCGACCGCCAGCAGTGGGCCTATGGCGGCCGCGAGCAGCGCCGCAGCGCGCTGGCCTATCCGGCGCTGCGCGGCGCCAACCAGCTGCTGAACGCGTCGGCGGCGCTGGCCGCGCTGGAATCGGTGCGCGACCGCCTGCCGGTGCCGCAGCAGGCGGTGCGCCAGGGCCTGCTGCAGGCTTCGCTGCCCGGCCGTTTCCAGATCTTGCCGGGCCAGCCCACGGTGATCCTGGACGTGGCCCACAACCCGCACGCCGCCGCGGTGCTGGCCCAGAACCTCGACAACATGGGCTTCCATCCCTACACCTACGCGGTGTTCGGCATGCTCAACGACAAGGACCTGGCCGGCGTACTGGCCAAGATCGGCACGCGCATCGACCACTGGTTCTGCGCCGGCCTGCCGGGGCCGCGCGGCGGCTCCGGCGAACACCTGGCCGAACGGGTTGCCGCCGGCCTGCCGGCCGCGCCCGCCGGGGCCGAGGCGCCGGGCGTCTCGGCCTACGCCGATCCCGCCCAGGCCTTTGCCGCGGCGCGCGAACGGGCAGGGGAGAATGATAGAATCGTGGTGTTCGGATCATTTCTCACCGTGGCCTCGGTTTTGCAGTCTCTGGGTCGCAAGGCGTAGGCAAGAGCGGCATAGGCAAACATGGGTTTTTTCAAACGCAAGGATCCTGCCGACCAGGCGCAACCCTCCAAGCGAGCGGCCGTGCCGAGCGAGGTTCAGGCGGCTGAGTTGCGCGGGCGCGCCCGGCGCAGGCTCGCAGGCGCCATCGCCCTGGTGCTGGCGGCCGTCATCATCCTGCCGATGGTGCTGGATTCCCAGCCGACGCCCGTGGCCGACAACATCCCCATCAAGGTGCCGGAACGCAATACCCCGTTCCAGCCGCAGTTGAGCGAGCCGCAGGCCAACGCGCCCGCCGCGCCGGCGCAAGGCGCCACGCCCGGCGACCCGTCCGCCATCCCGACGCCGCCGCCGATGACGTCCGGTCCGCAGGCCAGCGCGCCGCAGGCCGCGACGCCGTCCGCCACCACGCCGCCGGTTTCCACGCCGCCCGCCACGACCCCGCCCGCGGCCACGCCGCCCGCGACCGTGACGCCGCCGCGCACGCCGCCGCCCAAGCCGGAACCCAAGCCCGAGCCCAAGCCGGCCACGCCCAAGCCCGAGACCCGTTCGGACGACGGCGCCCGCGCCCTGGCGTTGCTCGAAGGCCGTTCCGCGCCCGCCGCCACGCCGGCGCCCAAGCCGCAGGCCGCCAAGGGTAATTTCGTGCTGCAGATCGCCGCCTACACCACGTCCGAGGACGCCCAGTCGCGGCGCGACAAACTGCACCAGGCCGGCGTCACCAATGCATTCGTCGAGCAGGCTTCCATCGGAGGCAAGCAGCAGTACCGTCTGCGGGTGGGGCCGTTCCCCTCGCGCGAGGCGGCGCAGGCGGCCCAGGCGCGGTTGCGCACCCTGGGTTATGACAACGGTTTCATTGCCGCCCAGTAGTGACCGGCTTCGACTTCGTCGTGCTGGCCATCCTGGTGGTATCGGGTGTGCTGGGCCTGGTGCGCGGCCTGCTCAAGGAAGTGCTGTCGCTGGTTGCGTACCTGCTGGCTTTCGTGGCCGCGATCTGGTGGGGCCCCACGGTCTATACCTGGCTGGAGCCCTATATCGAGACGACGCTGCTGCGCATGGGAGTTTCGTACGCGGTGGTTTTCATTATCGTGCTGCTCGGCGTGGGGTTGGTCAACATGACGCTTGCCGCCTTGATCCGCAGCACCGGGCTGAGCCCGGCCGATCACGGCCTGGGCGGCATGTTCGGACTGGCCCGGGGGCTGCTCATCGTGCTGGCGCTGGTCGCCGCCGCGGGCTACACGCCGCTGCCACAAGAGCCGTGGTGGAAGGACGCCATGTTTTCGCATTCGGCCATCGAGGCCATCAAACATATCAAGACGTGG
This sequence comes from Achromobacter sp. 2789STDY5608615, assembly GCF_001298995.1. Classification (NCBI taxonomy): domain Bacteria; kingdom Pseudomonadati; phylum Pseudomonadota; class Betaproteobacteria; order Burkholderiales; family Alcaligenaceae; genus Achromobacter; species Achromobacter sp. 2789STDY5608615. The sequence goes on along the minus strand of NZ_CYTY01000019.1, from coordinate 93,318 downwards.
CTGCCGCCGTCCCTGGCGACGTGGCTGCCGTATTGATTAGCTTCACATCAACCAGGAAATCTCACCATGTGTGGAATCGTAGGGGTCATCGGGCGCGGGCCGGTCAACCAGCTGCTCTATGACAGCTTGCTGCTGTTGCAGCATCGCGGGCAGGATGCCGCGGGCATTGCGACGTCGCAAGGCAACCAGTTCAATATGTACAAGGCGCACGGCCTGGTGCGCGACGTATTCCGCACGCGCAACATGCGTGCCCTGCCGGGCACCTCGGGCGTCGGCCAGGTCCGCTATCCCACCGCCGGCTCCAGCGCCAGCGAGGAAGAGGCCCAGCCGTTCTACGTCAACGCCCCGTTCGGCATCATGTTCGCCCACAACGGCAACCTGACCAACTGGCGCGAGCTGCGTGAGTCGCTCTACCGCGTCGACCGCCGCCACATCAACACCAATTCCGACTCGGAAGTGCTGCTGAACGTGCTGGCCCACGAGCTGCAATCGGCCGCCAGCGGTGTGTCGCTCGATGACGATGCCATGTTCCGCGCCGTTGCCGCCGTGCACAAGCGCGTGCGCGGCGCCTACGCCGTGGTGGCGCAGATTTCCGGTTACGGCCTGCTGGCGTTCCGCGATCCCAACGGCATCCGTCCGCTGTGCATCGGCCGCCAGGAAACCGACGAAGGCGTCGAGTGGATGGTGGCCTCGGAATCCGTGGCCCTGGAAGGCAGCGGCTTCGCCTTCGTGCGCGACGTCGAGCCGGGCGAAGCGGTGTTCGTCGACCTGGACGGCCGTTTCGTCAGCCGCCAGTGCGCCGAGAATCCGCAGCTGGTGCCCTGCATCTTCGAATACGTCTACTTCGCCCGTCCTGATTCGCTGATCGACGGCGTGTCGGTGTACGACGCGCGCCTGCGCATGGGTGAATACCTGGCCGACAAGGTCGCGCGCAACATGCGCCTGGGCGATATCGACGTGGTCATGCCGATCCCCGATTCCTCGCGTCCGGCCGCCATGCAGCTGGCCGCCCGCCTGAACCTGGACTACCGCGAAGGCCTGATCAAGAACCGCTACGTCGGCCGCACCTTCATCATGCCCGGCCAGGCCGTGCGCCGTAAATCGGTGCGCCAGAAGCTCAACGCCATCGGCATGGAGTTCAAGGGCAAGAACGTGCTGCTGGTGGACGACTCCATCGTGCGCGGCACCACCAGCCGCGAGATCGTCGACATGGCGCGCGCCGCCGGCGCCAACAAGGTGTACTTCGCCTCGGCCGCGCCTCCGGTGCGTTTCCCCAACGTCTACGGCATCGACATGCCGACGCAGAGCGAACTGATCGCCACCGGCCGCAGCGACGAGGAAATCGCCCGCGCGATCGGCGCCGACAGCCTGATCTACCAGGACCTGCACGACATGCAGCAGGCCGTGCGCGACATCAATCCCAAGCTGTCGCGCTTCGAGGCTTCGTGCTTCGATGGCGAATACGTCACCGGCGACATCACCGCCGAATACCTGGCCCGCCTGGGCCAGTCGCGCGCGGAGTCCGGCGACGGCGAAGGCGCCAGCGGCCTGCAGTTCAACATGGGCTACGCGGCCAACGACGCCTGAGTCCGGTTCGCGCCATGAAAAAGCCGCTCCCTCGGGAGCGGCTTTTTTTATCGGCCGGCGCCTGTCACCACAGGCTGTCGCCGCTGGCCTCCAGATGGGTCAGGTACAGTCGCAGGTCGAATTCATACTGGTGATACTGCGGCTCCATCAGCCGGCACAGGTTGTAGAAGGCCTTGTTGTGGTCCTTCTCCTTCAGGTGCGCCAGTTCGTGCACCGTGATCATCTTCAGGAACTCCTCCGGCACCGTCTTGAACAGCGTGGCGACGCGGATCTCGTGCTTGGCCTTGAGCTTGCCGCCCTGGACCCGCGAGATGAAGGTGTGCTGGCCCAGCGCGTGCTGGATCACGTGGATCTTGCTGTCGAAGGCGATCTTGCTGAGCGGCGCGCCGTTGCGGATGTAGGTGTTCTTCAGGTCCACCACGTAGTCGTACAGCGCCTTGTCGGTGCGCACGGCATGCGCGCCGGCGGGATAACGGGCTCGCAGCGCCGGCCCCAGCTTGCCCTGGTCGAGCAGCGCGCGGGCCTGCGTCAGCAGGGGTTCCGGATAACCGGTCAGGTATTTCATGGCGTCAGGAAAGCGGGGAGGGCTGCACCCGCAGGCGCGGCCATTTGTCGGTGTAGCGCTTGGCCAGCAGCCGTTGCGCGTAGAGCGCGGGATCGCGCAGTCCGGGGCTGGGCCGCAGCACCAGGCCGAACAGGTCGTCCAGGCCGTGCGGCGCAAGGATGCGCAGGCGGTCGTCGGCGTCGAGCGACACGCCGATACAGGTGGCGGTCTCGGGCCAGGTGGCGATGCCCGCCGCCAGCGACAAGGCCGGGGGCGGCGCGATGCCGCCGTCGCGGCGCCACAGGTGGACCCGCGCCTGGTTGACGACTTCCCAGGGCGCCTGCGGCGCGGCGGCCTGCAGGCGGCGCGTGATGGCGGTCTCGTGCGCCGCCGTCAGGTCGGTGTCGTCGAAGTAGACGAAGTCCACGTCCGCTGGCGCGTGGCTGTCCGGCGGCAGGTCGTGCAGGTGGTTCCACACCAGGGTGCGGATGACGCCCGCGCCCAGGCACCAGTCGGCCGCGCCGCCGTCACGCGCGGCATGCAGCCAGCGCATCAGCGGCGCATGGCGTCGGACCAGCGCGCGCAGGCGCTCGGCGTGGATGTCGTCCAACAGCGGAATGGACCGCTCAGGCGGCGCGGCCGCGGCCGAATGCCGCGGGCAGGGCCATGAACAGCAGGATCACGAACAGCGCCAGGCTCCACAGGGCGTATTCGATGCCCAGAACCGGCACCACCGCGTCCATGCAGGTGGCGTAGATGCCGAACAGCCACGGCACGCTGCCGTCCAGGCCGATGCCGGTCATGAAGCGGTCGGCGAAGGTCTGGTCGCACGACAGCATCTTGGCGGCCACGGTGTACTGGTACCAGGCGGCGGCGATGCCGCTGAGCGACAGCAGGCCCGCCAGGCCGGCGCAGACGCGCGTCAATGCGCGGCCGCCGCCGAAGCCGCCGATCAGGGCGATGACGCCGATCACCAGGTAGATCAGGCGCTGCATCACGCACCAGGCGCACGGCGGCATGTCGAAGACGTACTGGGAAACCAGGGCGATGCCGACCGCGCCGAAGCTGAAAAGGGCGATCAGGCGGAGCAGGCGTTCGGAACGAGAAGTCATGGTTGTTGCACGATAAGGGTTCGTCGGGGCGGGGCCCCGGGGGATGGCCAGTCCGGCCGCCAGGCGTTAGGCCTTGGGAATCGGAATTGGTTGCATGACCTGCTGCAATACCCCGAGCAGCAGTTCGCGCGAGCCTTCCCAGAAGATCTGCACGCCCAGGCACAGCATGATGAAGGCCGACATGCGCATGAACACGGCGGTGCCATTATCGCCCAGCCGGTGCAGCATCTGCGCCGCGAAGCGCAGGCAGACGTACAAAGTCAGCGAAACGACCACGATGCCGGGGATCGAGCCGCCCAGCCGCAGCAGGCTCAGCACGTGGTTCTGGTCGCGCAGCGACACGCCCACGGTGATGGCCGCGGCGATCGAGCCGGGGCCGCAACTGATGGGGAAGGTCAGGGGGTAGAAGGCGCGCGCCTTGGCCATTTCAGGGGTGAACGATTCGGCCATGCGGGCCACGCGCTCGGTGTCGGCGTCGGGCGAATTCACCAGGCGCCAGGCGCTGGCGATGACCAGCATGCCGCCGCCCACGCGCACGATCGACAGCGAGATGCCGAAGAAGCTCAGCAGCACGTTGCCGGCCACCATGGCGACGATGAGCATCAGGCCGACGTTGACGGCGACGCGCTTGGCCAGCACCGTGCGGGTGGCGGACGAGGCGCCTTCGGTCAGGGACAGGAAGATGGGCGCGATCGCCGGCGGATTCAGGAACGGCAGCAGCGTCGCCAGCGCGAAAAAGAAGCTGGTCCCCAGCACCCGCAGGTATTCGTTTAGCTCCATCGCACGGTATCGCCAAGCCGAAAACCGGATTGTATGCGGTCGGCGGCTGTCTGGCGATGGGCCGCGGGTCCGGCTTCAGGCGGCCTGTTGCCGGACCTCGTCGCCGGCCAGCGCATCGAGGATGTCGCGCTCGAACTGCATCTGGCTGCGCGGCCGCGTCAGCGCCGCGCCATCGACGATGAAGACGTCTTCGACGCGGTCGCCCAGCGTCATGATCTTGG
>NZ_CYTY01000019.1:79580-88803 GCF_001298995.1 Achromobacter sp. 2789STDY5608615 | reverse complement strand
AGGCGTTCGGCCAGCTCGTGTTCGACCAGCGTGGCCTGCGCGCGCAGGTCGCTGGCGCCCTCGGGCAGCAGCACGATGAAGCTGTCCAGCGCCCAGCCGTGGCGCGTGGTGTGGATGCGGGCGTCTTGCACCGACAGCGACTTGGCGTCGAAGTAGCCGCAGATGGCCACGAACAGGTCGGGCACGTCGCGCGTGTAGACCATGATCTGCAGGCCTTCGCCCTGTTCGGTGGGGCGGGCCCGCACCACCGCGTGGGCCGGCGCCACCTGGTGATACAGGTGACGCGTGTGCCAGGCGATGTCGGAGGCGTCGTGGCGCAGGAAATAGGCCACGTCGAGCTGGTTCCAGAACGCCTCGCGGGCGTCGTCGCGCAGGCCGGCCAGGCGGGTCAGGCGCGCGGCCTCCTCGCGGCGTTCGGTCAGCACGGTGTGGGCGTCGGCGTGGGCGCCGCCCAGCGCCGCCAGCGTCAGCTTGTACAGGTCCTCGAGCAGCTTGCCTTTCCAGGCGTTCCAGACCTTGGGGCTGGTGCCGCGGATGTCGGCCACGGTCAGCAGGTAGAGCGCGGTCAGGTGACGCTCGTCCTTGACCGTGGCGGCGAAGTCCTGGATCACGGCGGGGTCGGACAGGTCGCGCTTTTGCGCCACGGCCGACATCAGCAGGTGCTGGCGCACCAGGAATTCGACCAGCCTGGCGTCTTCCGGCTCCATGCCGTGGTCGTGGGCGAACTTGCGCACCTCGCGCGCGCCCAGCTCGGAGTGGTCGCCGCCGCGGCCCTTGGCGATGTCGTGGAACAGCGCCGCCACGTACAACAGCCAGTGCCGGTCCAGGCCGGCGATCAGCTGGCTGGCCAGCGGATACTCCTGGGCATGCTCGGGCATGGTGAAGCGGCGCAGGTTGCGCACCACCGCCAGCGTGTGCTGGTCCACCGTATAGGCGTGGAACGGGTCGTGCTGCATCTGGCCGACGATGCGGCGGAACACCGGCAGGTAGCGCGGCAGGATGTTCAGCATGGTCATGCGGCGCAGCTCGTGCACGATGCCGCGCGGCTGCTGCAGGATCTGCAGGAACAGCTTGCGGTTGACCGGGTTGCGGCGGAACTGCGCGTCGATGCGATGGCGCGAGTGCCAGATGGCGCGCAGCGTGCGCGCCGACATGCCGGTCAGTTCGGGATGCTGCTGCATCACCAGGAAGGCGCGCAGCAGCAGCGTGGGGTTCCGCTCGAAGCCGTCGTCGCGGATGATGTCGAGACGGTCGCGCAGGTTGCGGAAATCGTCGTCGATGTCGTGCGCGTCGCTGTCGGGGCGCGGGAACAGGCGTTCCTCGATGTTCTGCACCAGGATGCCGTTGAGCTGCGTCACCAGGCGCGCGGCCCAGTAGTAGCGTTGCATCAGCAGCTCGCTGCCGCGCCGCGTGGCGGTGGCGTGGATGCGGTAGACCTCGGCCAGGGCCGGCTGCAGGTCGAACAGCACGCGGTCTTCGCGGCGCCGGGCCAGCAGGTGCAGCTCGATGCGCAGGCGCTTGAAGGCCTGTTCGGCCTTGCGCAGGTCGCGCGCCTCGGACGGGGTCAGCAGGCCTGCCTGCGCCACCGCGCGCCAGTTCTCGCCGAAGCCGGCCGCGCGCGCCATCCACAGGATCACCTGCAGGTCGCGCAGGCCGCCGGGCGATTCCTTGCAATTGGGTTCGAGCGCGTAGGGCGTGTCCTGGTAGCGCGCGTGGCGCTGCTGCATCTCGACGCGCTTGGCGCGGAAGAACGCGCGCGCGTCCAGCCGCGACTGGGTGGCGGCCTCGAACTTCTTCATCAGCGTGCGGCTGCCGGCCAGCCAGCGCGATTCAAGCAGCGCGGTTTCCACCGTGATGTCGGCGTCGGCCTCGCGCTCGCAGTCCTCGATGGTGCGCACGCTGTGGCCGGGCTCCAGGCCCAGGTCCCAGAGCGAGGCGACCAGCTGCTCGATGGCGGACTCGTCCTCGGCGGTGGGGGCGTGCGGCAGCAGGATCAGCAGGTCGACGTCGGAGTGCGGGTACAGTTCGCCGCGGCCGTAGCCGCCCACCGCCGCCAGCGTGGCGCCGGCCGGCAGGGGATAGTGCTTGACCAGGTCGCGCAGCGCCGCGTCGACGATGCGGCGCAGTTCGCCCAGCAGCGTGTCGGGGCGTTCGTGCTCGCGGAACTGGGCCACCGCGGCCCGCCGGGATTCCTGGATGCGTTCGCGCAGGGTGCTGAGGATGTCGGCGGTCATGGTGGCGGGCGGCCGGCGGTCAGACGGCGGGGATGACGATCGGTTCGGTGATGAAGGCGGGCGGCTTGGGCATGCCGGGCGACAGGGTCAGGACCTCGTAGCCGGTGTCGGTGACGCAGACAGCATGCTCCCATTGGGCCGACAGGCTGTGGTCGCGCGTCACGACCGTCCAGCCGTCGGACAGCTGGCGGATCTCGCGGCGGCCGGCGTTGATCATCGGCTCGATGGTGAACAACATACCCGTCACCAATTTCACGCCGGTGCCCGGCTTGCCGTAGTGCAGCACCTGCGGGTCTTCGTGGAAGCGCTGGCCGATGCCGTGGCCGCAGAATTCGCGCGCCACCGAAAAGCCATTGGCCTCGGCGTGCTTCTGGATGGCGTTGCCGATATCGCCCAATGTGGCCCCGTTTTTGACCTGCTGGATGCCTTTCCACATGCACTCGAAGGTGATGTCGGTCAGGCGGCGCGACAGGATCGACTGCTCGCCCACCGGATACATGCGGCTGGTGTCGCCGAACCAGCCGTCCTTGATGATGGTGACGTCGATATTGAGGGAGTCCCCGTTTTTCAGGGCCTTGTCGCCGGGGATGCCGTGGCAGACCTGGTGGTTGACCGAGGTGCAGATGGCGCCGGGGAAGGGCGGGTAGCCGGGCGGGGCGTAGCCGACGGTGGCGGACTGCACCTTGAGCTCGTCGGTCAGGTATTCCAGGCAGAGGCGGTCCAGTTCCCCGGTGGTGACGCCAGGCTTGACGTAGGGGGTGATGAAATCGAGGACTTTGGCGGCGTCCTGGCAGGCCGCGCGCATCTTGGCCAGGTCGGCCGGATTGGTAATGGTGCCCATGGAATGACTGACGGATCTCGCTTGAATGTCTGCTTGAAAGAATAGTAGAATTATAGGCTTCCCTAAAATTTTGGGGAGCAATCTGGGTAGCGGCAAGCGCCGATCCCGGCGGGTGGGGATGGAATCATCCTGGCCACCCGGTTGGTTGTTCGACCCTGCGTGTCGGGTCGCACCGTATCTTGTGAAATCGGTGGCGGGTTCTGGAGTTTCATCGCAAGCGAAGGTTGTGGTGGGAATTCGGGCCGGTCGCCAGGTTCCGGGAGGCGGGGCGGCGCGGCAGGTGGGCGAGGGCGGCGGGCCGGGAAGGTTGGGGCGTGTACATCTTCCAGGCTGGGGCGCTGCGTGCTCGCAAGCCCGGTCATGTTTTCGAGCAGCGATGCAGGTTCAAGGCGGCTGCCGGCTTAAGTTCTTGGAAAACCCGGTTTTTTTAAAACCTGTCTTTCCTGAAGAAATGCCCCCGGCGACTGATGCGCGCGATGGTTGCGAAACCAGGGCGCGAGAGAGCTGGATTTCGCTGCCAACAAAACAGGTCCGGGTGCGCTGGAAGAAACTGCCAGGAATTTCCTGGCGGGTCGGACGGCGCGATGCGTGCAGGCAGGGCAAGGCGCTTCGTCGTGGCGGCCGTCTGGGTTTATCGCGGCAGCGTAGCAAGAGGCGCGAGGGGCAAATCGCCCGGCAGCGTCGGAGTATTGCGGCAGTGATCGGCCGGCCCGGTTAAAATCGTTATCTATCCCGCATGTGCGGGAAATCGCGCGCAACACCACCCAGGGTGTCAGCCAGAGGCTGATGCAGGTGCGGCGCAAGAAATCAACCCTTGGAGAAAGTTATGTCTTTGATGCGCGAAATGCTGGAAGCGGGTGTCCACTTTGGTCACCAGACCCGCTACTGGAACCCCAAGATGGCCCCCTTCATCTTCGGCCATCGCAACAAGATTCACATCATCAACCTGGAAAAGACGGTTGATAAGTACCAGGAAGCCACCAAGTTCGTGAAGCAGCTGGCTGCTCGCGGTGGCAACATCCTGTTCGTCGGCACCAAGCGCGCTGCCCGCGAGCTGGTCGCTTCCGAAGCCGCCCGTTGCGGCATGCCCTTCGTCGACGCCCGCTGGCTCGGCGGCATGCTGACCAACTTCAAGACGGTCAAGACCTCGGTCAAGCGCCTGAAGGACATGGAAGCCGTGGTCGCCGAAGGCGGCGCCGAGCGCATGATCAAGAAGGAAGGCCTGCTGTTCCAACGCGAACTGGACAAGCTGAACAAGTCGATCGGCGGCATCAAGGACATGAACGGCCTGCCCGATGCCATGTTCGTGATCGACGTCGGCTACCACAAGATCGCCATCGCCGAAGCCAAGACCCTGGGCATCCCCGTGGTCGCCGTGGTTGACACCAACCACTCGCCCGACGGCATCGACTACGTGATCCCCGGCAACGACGACTCGGCCAAGGCCATCGCGCTGTACGCCAAGGGCATCGCCGACGCCGTGCTGGAAGGCCGCGAACAGAACCTGAACGGTCTGGTCGAAGAAATCGGTGAAGGTCAGGAAGAGTTCGTCGAAGTGCAGGACAACCAGGCCTAAGCCTGCTGTCATGTCCGGCGGTTAGTGTCTGGGGGCGGTCGCGGAATGCGGCGTGCCCCCGCCTCGCCGGCAGTGCGAAGGTGGGCTCCCATCTTCCTCATCCGCAGCTTGCGGACGTCTCATTGAATCACACCAATGCCCCGGCCCGCCGGGGCATGTCTTAGCAAAATTTGGAGCTAACATGGCTGAAATTACCGCCGCCCTGGTCAAGGAACTGCGCGAGAAGACCGATGCGCCCATGATGGAGTGCAAGAAGGCCCTGACGGAAGCCGAAGGCGACCTGGCCCGCGCTGAAGAAATCCTGCGCGTCAAGCTGGGCAACAAGGCCAGCAAGGCTGCCGCCCGCGTCACCGCCGAAGGCCTGATCGGCCTGTTCATCTCGGCCGACGCCAAGCAAGGCGCCGTCATCGAAGTGAACTGCGAAACCGACTTCGTTGCCAAGAACGACGACTTCGTCGCTTTCGTCAACAAGCTGGCCGAGCTGGTCGCCACGCAGAACCCCGCCGATGTGGCCGCCCTGTCGGCGCTGCCCTACGGTGAAGGCACCATCGAATCGACCCGTACCGCCCTGATCGGCAAGATCGGCGAAAACATCTCGATCCGCCGCTTCGAGCGCATCCAGACCCCGAACGCGCTGGCCAGCTACGTGCACGGCGGCAAGATCGGCGTGCTGGTGGAATACGCCGGCGCCGAGGAAGTGGGCAAGGACCTGGCGATGCACATCGCCGCGACCAAGCCGAAGGCCCTGAACGCCGACGGCGTGAACCCGGCCGACATCGCCGCCGAACGCTCGGTCGCCGAACAGAAGGCCGCCGAATCGGGCAAGCCGGCTGAAATCGTCGCCAAGATGGTCGAAGGCTCGGTGCAGAAGTTCCTGAAGGAAGTGACGCTGATGTCGCAACCGTTCGTCAAGGACGACAAGAACACGGTCGAACAGATGCTCAAGGCCAAGGGCGCCTCGATCACCAAGTTCGTGCTGTTCGTCGTCGGCGAAGGTATCGAGAAGAAGACCAGCGACTTCGCCGCTGAGGTTGCCGCCGCCGCCGCCGGCCGCGCCTGATCTCAGGGTAGTCCTTACAGGCCGGCGCTAGATATTTTCTAGTCCGGCCTATTTCTTGTCTTAAACTTTCGTCGGATTGTTCTTCGGGATATCACCTATGAGCAGCAGATCATACAAACGGGTTCTTCTCAAACTTTCCGGCGAGGCGCTGATGGGCGATGATGCATTCGGCATCAATCGCGCCACCATCGTCCGCATGACCGATGAGATCGCCGAAGTCGCCGCCACCGGCGTCGAGCTGGCCATCGTCATCGGCGGTGGCAACATCTTCCGTGGCGTCGCCCCGGGTGCGCAGGGCATGGACCGCGCCACCGCCGACTACATGGGCATGATGGCCACCATCATGAACGCGCTTGCCCTGCAGGACGCGCTCAAGCACAAGGGTGTCGACACCCGCGTGCAATCGGCCCTGAACATCGACCAGGTCGTCGAACCGTACATCCGCCCCAAGGCCCTGCGTTACCTCGAAGAAGGCAAGGTCGTCATCTTCGCCGCGGGCACCGGCAACCCGTTCTTCACGACCGATACCGCGGCCGCCCTGCGTGGCGCCGAGATCGGTGCGGAGATCGTGCTGAAGGCCACCAAGGTCGACGGCATCTACAGCGCGGATCCCAACAAGGATCCTTCCGCCACGCGCTATGCGCGCATCAGCTTCGACGAGGCCATCGTCCGCCGCCTGGAAGTCATGGACGCCACGGCGTTCGCGCTGTGCCGCGACCAGAAGCTGCCGATCAAGGTGTTTTCGATCAATAAGTCGGGCGCGCTCAAGCGCGTCGTCAGCGGCGAAGACGAAGGCACGTTGGTACACGTTTAAAGAAAAGGAATATCCATGAGCGTCGCAGAAATCCGCAAATCCGCCGAAGCCAGGATGGCCAAGTCGCTTGACACGCTCAAGACCAACCTGGCCAAGATCCGCACGGGCCGCGCCCACACCGGCATCCTGGACCACGTGCAGGTCGAGTACTACGGTTCGCCCGTGCCGATCAGCCAGGTCGGCAACGTGAACCTGATCGACGCGCGCACCATCAGCGTCCAGCCCTACGAAAAGAGCATGGCCGCCGCGATCGAGAAGGCCATTCGCGAATCGGACCTGGGCCTGAATCCCATGTCGATGGGCGACAGCATCCGCGTGCCGATGCCGGCGCTGACCGAAGAGCGTCGCCGCGACCTGACCAAGGTCGTGCGCAGCGAAGGCGAGGATGCCAAGGTGGCCGTGCGCAACCTGCGTCGCGAAGCCAACGACACGCTCAAGAAGCTGGTCAAGGACAAGGAAATCTCCGAGGACGACGAGCGTCGCGCCCAGGACGACGTCCAGAAGCTGACGGACCGCAACGTGGCCGACATCGACAAGATGGTCACGCAAAAAGAAGCGGAAATCATGACCGTATAATCCTTGCAGAGCCGGAGCGGGCAGCAAGCCGCCCCGGCGCCAGGATTTTTGCCTTCGCGCCGTCCTATCCATTGCTTCGCAGCACACTGACGCAGCGGTGGATCGACGGCGCGGGTTTTTCCCCGTATTCCCTGTTTTACGCCGGTCGACGGCGCTCCCCAGACCCATGGCAACCAGTTCTACCCAGGCGGTTCCCGATACCCGCGACATCCCGGAGCACGTGGCCATCATCATGGATGGCAACGGCAGATGGGCGACGCGGCGGCTGTTGCCGCGCACGGCCGGACATGCCAAGGGTGTGCAGGCGGTGCGCCGCGTGGTCGAGGCCTGCGGCCGGGCGGGCGTGCGTTACCTGACGCTGTTCGCCTTCAGTTCCGAGAACTGGCGCCGGCCCGCCGAGGAAGTGTCGCTGCTGATGCGCCTGTTCGTGCAGGCGCTGGAGCGCGAAGTCGGCAAGCTGGAAGAGCAGGGCGTGCGCCTGCACGTCATCGGCGACCTGTCCGCGTTCGAGCCGCGCCTGCAGGAACTGATCTTCGCCGCGCAGGCCCGCACCGCCCACAATGATCGCCTGCACCTCACGGTGGCGGCCAACTATGGCGGCCGCTGGGACATCCTGCAGGCCACCCGCGCCATGCTGGCGGCCGAACCCGCCCTGGCGACGCAGCCGCAACTGGTCGACGAGGCGCGGCTGGCGCGGCATCTTTCCATGTCCTGGGCCCCCGAGCCCGACCTGTTCATCCGCACCGGCGGCGAGCAGCGCATTTCCAATTTCCTGATCTGGCAGATGGCGTACGCGGAGTTCTACTTCACCGACCGTTACTGGCCGGATTTCGGCGCCGACGAGCTGCGCCAGGCGTTCGACTGGTACCGGACGCGCGAGCGCCGCTTCGGCCGCACCAGCGCCCAGCTCACCGAAACCGGCGAAAAATAGTCCGGCCGCGGCTCGCCGCGCCCCGCGCGCGGCGGCTGTGGGCCGACCCGAGGAGATCGTCACCATGTTGGGCCAGCGTATCGTTACCGCCATCGTCCTGCTCGCCGTCCTGGCGGCCGCGATGATGAGCGCCAATCCCTGGTGGTTCGTGGCGCTGCTGGCGCTGGCGGCCGCCTGCGCCAATTGGGAGTGGCTGCGCCTGACGCTGCCGCAGCCGCCGTCGCCCGTGATCGCCGCGGGCATTCCCGTCCTGTTGTTCGCGGCCATGCTGGCCCTGGCGTCGGCCTGGCTGTCGGGCCAGCGCGATGGCATCGCGGATCCGTCCTGGATCCTGCGCTACGCCGCGCCGCTGGTCGCCGCGGTGTGGCTGTTCGGCGCCACCGCCGCGGTGGTGCGCGGCCGTTCCGACGCCGCGCCGGCAAGCCTGGCGTGGTCGCTGTTTTCGGTGCCGGCCGCGTTCACCGCCTGGGCGGTGCTGGCGCAGATGTTCATGGCGCGCGGCGCCGCCTTCGTGGTGTCGTTGCTGGCCCTGGTGTGGGTCGCCGACATTGCCGCCTATTTCGCCGGCCGCGCGTTCGGCAAGCGTAAACTGGCGCCGCGGGTCAGCCCCGGCAAGACCGTGGCCGGCGCGGTCGCCGGCGTGCTGGGCGCGGTCATCTGGATCGGCCTGTCGAGTTTGTGGGAAGGCACGTTCGGCCACGCGCTGGTGGCGCACTGGTCGTTCTGGCTGGCGCTGCCGATCGCGGCGCTGCTGGGGGTGTTGTCCATCATCGGCGACCTGTTCGAGTCGTTGCTCAAGCGCCGCGCGGGCCGCAAGGATTCCAGCGCGCTGCTGCCGGGCCACGGCGGGGTCTATGACCGTATCGACGCGATCCTGCCGGTCGCGCCGTTGGCGCTAATCTTGTCTGGAGTGTTGTTTTGACGGCTTTTCAACGCGTCGTGGTGCTGGGATCGACCGGCTCGATTGGCGAGAGCACGCTGGACGTGATCGCGCGCCATCCGGACCGCCTGGCGGTGTATGCCCTGTCCGCCTACAGCCGCATGGAACGGCTGGCCGAGCAGGCGCTGGCCAGCCGCGCCGCGGTGGTGGTGGTGCCCGACGCCCGGGCGCGCGACAAGTTCGTGGCGGCCTGGCCGGCCGGCCAGGCCGCCACGAACTTGTCGCGCGCCCGGGCGTCGGGCACCACCACC
>NZ_CYTY01000019.1:61823-79399 GCF_001298995.1 Achromobacter sp. 2789STDY5608615 | reverse complement strand
TGCCATTTTCCAGTGCCTGCCGCATGGCGGCCGGGCCGCCGCGCCCGACGCGCCGGCGCCGGGCGTGCGCCGGCTGCTGCTGACCGCCTCGGGCGGCCCGTTCCGCGGCCGCGACCTGGAGGACCTGCACGAGGTGACGCCGGACCAGGCCTGCGCCCATCCGAACTGGAGCATGGGCCGCAAGATCTCGGTCGATTCCGCCACCATGCTGAACAAGGGCCTGGAGGTGATCGAGGCGCACTGGCTGTTCGCCATGCCGGCCGACCGCATCGAGGTGGTGGTGCATCCGCAGAGCGTGATCCACTCCATGGTCGAGTACAACGACGGCTCGATCCTGGCGCAGCTGGGCCAGCCCGACATGCGCACGCCGATCGCCTACGGCCTGGGCTTTCCCGAGCGGCTGGACAGCGGCGTGGGCGCGCTGGACCTGACCCGCCTGGGCCGGCTCGACTTCGAAAAGCCCGATCTGGCGCGCTTCCCGTGCCTGGCGCTGGCGTTCGACGCCTTGCGGGCCGGGCAGGGCGCCTGCATCGCCCTGAACGCCGCCAACGAGGTGGCGGTGGACGCCTTCCTGTCGGGGCGCCTGGGGTATACCTGGATACCGCGGGTTATCGAGGCGACCCTGGAGTGGCAGGGGGGGCAATCATCTGTTACGCTCAACAGTCTCGACGATGTGCTGGCGCTGGATGCCGCCGCGCGCGTTTACGCCGGCAATCTCGGCCTGGCGTGATGGCCGCGCAAGCCCCTCGCGCCCCATTGATCCCTTGCGTTGATTCCTTGATTTCCTGACCCCGATGCTTTTCACCCTGCTGGCCTTTGCCGTCGCGCTTGGCTCCCTGATCATTTTTCATGAATTGGGGCATTATTGGGTGGCGCGGTTGTGCGGCGTCAAGGTGCTGCGCTTTTCGGTCGGCTTCGGCAAGGTGATCCTGCGCCGCACCGACCGCCATGGCACCGAATGGGCCCTGTCGGCCTTGCCCCTGGGCGGCTACGTCAAGATGCAGGACGACGCCCCGGCCGGCGCCAGCCCCGCCGAAGCGGCGGGCGCGTTCAACAACAAATCCGTCGGCAAGCGCATCGCCATCGTTGCCGCCGGTCCCATTTTCAATCTCGTCCTCGCGGTCTTCCTGTATGCCGGCCTGAACATGGCGGGCACCGAGGAGCTGGTCGCCGTCATCGCCCAGCCCGCCGCCGATACGCCCGCCGCGCGCGCCGGCCTGGCCGCGGGCGACCGCATTCTGTCCATCGACGGTCAGGAAGTCGCATCGTGGTCGGACGCCCGCTGGCGCCTGATGGATGTCATGGCCACCGGCGGCCTGACCCGGATCGAAGTCGGCACGCCCGGCGGCGCCTCGCAGCAGCGTGACGTCACCCTGCCGGCCAATGCCATGGATCCGGCCGGCGGCGATCCGCTGCTGGCCGCCGGCATCCGCCTGGCCCAGCCCAAGCCCGCCGTGCGCGTGGTCAACGATGGCGGCGAAGGGCAGGCCGCCGGACTGCGTCAGGGCGACCTGATCCTGGCCGTCGACGGCCATCCCACCCCGGACACCGGCGCCCTGGTCAAGCAGATCCAGGAAAGCGCGGGCAAGACGCTGGCGCTGACGCTGGTTCGCGATGGCGCCCAGGTTTCCCTGAACGTCACGCCGCGCGCCGAGACGGTCAATGGCCAGGTCATCGGCCGGCTTGGCGTCCAGCTGGGCGGCGACGTGCCCATGGTGACGGTGCGCTACGGCGTCTTCGACAGCCTCTGGCGCGGCGCCGTCCGCACCTGGGACACCGCCCTGTTTTCGCTGCGCATGATGGGTCGCATGGTGACGGGCGATGTCTCCTGGCGCAACGTCAGCGGCCCGGTCACGATCGCCGATTATGCCGGCCAGACCGCCCGGATCGGCATTGTTGCGTATATCGCCTATATCGCGTTGATCAGTATCAGCCTTGGCGTACTAAATTTGCTGCCCATTCCTATGCTGGACGGTGGCCATCTGCTGTACTATCTCGTCGAAATTGTGCGGGGCAGTCCGCCGCCCGCACGGTGGATCGATATCGGACAGCGCGCAGGCATTGGTTTATTGGCAAGCCTGATGGGGCTTGCGTTGTTCAATGATTTCACGCGCTTGTTCACTTAAGCGCCAATTAGCATAAAATCCCCCGCCATTTGCACGACCGAGGATACTCAAGGATGTCTTTTCGCCGGATGTTTCATCACAAAAAGGGTGTACTGCCGGGCATAGTGCCGAGTCTGATCGCCGCATTGCTGCTGCCAGGCATGGCCCACGCCTTCGACCCTTTTGTCGTGCGGGATATCCGCGTAGAAGGGATCCAGCGAACCGACGCCGGCACCGTCTTCGGTTATCTGCCCGTCAAGGTCGGTGAGAAATTCACCGAGGAAGAGGCCACCGAGGCGATCCGCCGCCTGTATGGCACAGGGTTTTTCACCGACGTGCAGATCCAGACCGACAATAATGTCGTGGTCGTGGTGGTTCAGGAACGTCCGACGATTGCATCCGTGAATTTCAACGGCATGCGCGAATTCGATTCCAAGGCCATTACCAAATCGCTGGGGCAGGTCGGTTTCGCCGAAGGCCGCATTTTCGACCGCTCGATGCTCGAACGCGCCGAATACGAACTCAAGCAGCAGTACCTGTCCAAGGGCAAGTACGGCGTCGAGGTCACCTCCACCGTCACGCCGCTGCCGCGCAACCGCGTCGGCGTGAGCTTCGACGTGTTCGAAGGCTCGGTCGCCCGCATCCAGGAAATCCGCTTCGTCGGCAACAAGGCCTTCTCGGAAAGCGATCTGCTCGACGAGTTCAAGCTGACCACGCCGGGCTGGCTGACCTGGTACACCGATACCGACAAGTACTCGCGCGAAAAGCTCGAAGGCGACCTCGAACGCCTGCGTTCGTTCTACCTGGACCGCGGCTACCTCGAATTCACGGTCGAGCCGCCCCAGGTCACGATCTCGCCCGACCGCAAGGACATCCGCATCACCATCACGGTCCATGAAGGCGAGCCGTACAAGGTGCGCAGCGTCAAGCTGGCCGGCAACCTGATCGGCCTGGACAAGGAAATCAACAACCTGGTCAAGATCAAGCCGGACGAAACCTTCTCGGCGGCCAAGGCCAACGATTCGGCCAAGGCGATCACCGACTACCTGGGCGAGCTGGGCTACGCGTTCGCCAACGTCAACCCGAACCCGCAGCTGGACCGCGCCAAGCACGAGGCCGACCTGACGTTCTACGTCGATCCGAGCCGCCGCGTGTACGTGCGCCGCATCCAGATCGGCGGCAATACCCGCACGCGCGACGAAGTCGTGCGCCGCGAAATGCGCCAGCAGGAAGCCGCCTGGTACGACGCCAAGGACATCAAGACCTCGCGCGACCGCGTCGACCGCCTGGGCTACTTCAGCGACGTCAACGTCAAGACCGATCCGGTGCCGGGTTCGCCCGACCAGGTCGACGTCAACGTCGACGTGAAGGAAAAGCCCACCGGCATGATCAACCTGGGCGTGGGTTACGGTTCGTCTGAAAAAGCGATCCTGTCCGCCGGTATCAGCGAAGACAACGTGTTCGGCAGCGGCACCAACCTGACGCTGCAGTTGAACACCAGCAAGACCAACCGCGCGATCGTGCTGTCGCACACCGATCCGTACTGGACCAAGGACGGCATCAGCCGCACCACGTCCGCGTACTACCGCGTGACCGAGCCCTGGAACAACAACGACGGCGACTACCGTGTCAAGTCCATGGGCCTGGGCATGAACTTCGGCGTGCCGATCTCCGAATACGACCGGATCTTCCTGGGCGCCAACCTCGAGCGCAACCAGATCGACCTGTTCTCGAATTCGCCGCTGGCCTACCGCAACTTCGTCAATCAGTATGGCGACTCGACCAACTCGGTGATCTTCACCGCCGGCTGGTCCAACGACACCCGCGACAGCGCCCTGGCGCCGACCAAGGGTTCGTACACCCGCCTCAAGAGCGACTTCTCGACGGTCGACCTGAAGTACTACATGCTCACCGGCCAGCAGCAGTACTTCATCCCGCTGGGCAACTCGTACACCCTGGCGCTGAACGGCATGGTCGACTGGGGCCAGAGCTACGGCGGCAAGGACTACCCGATCATCAAGGACGTGTACGCCGGCGGTATCGGCACGGTGCGCGGCTACGAAGGCTCGTCGCTGGGTCCGCGCGACTCGGTCACGGGCGATTACCTGGGCGGTTCGCGCCGCATCGTGGCGAACGCGCAGCTGTACCTGCCGTTCCCGGGCGCGTCCAAGGACCGCACGCTGCGCTGGTTCATCTTCAGCGACGCGGGCCAGGTGGGCGCGGGCAGCGGCCTGTCTTGCACCAACGGCAAGCCGGGCAGCGAGGTCGACGATCCTTGCGGCTGGCGTTTCTCGGCCGGTATCGGTCTGTCGTGGCAGTCGCCGATGGGCCCGCTGCAGCTGTCGTACGCGCGTCCGCTCAATGCCAAGCCGGGCGACGACAAGCAGAGCTTCCAGTTCCAGATCGGGACCGGGTTCTAAGCACTGGCGTTACGCTTGAAAACAAGGGAGAGGACCCCTGGTCCGGCTCCCTTGCCGTTTAGTGGCACAATACATACTTTGGCTTTGCCTTACTGGAAGGTGAGATTTTCATGATGTCTGACTTCGCACTTAAATCATCGAATTCGCCGCGCGTTAATCGTCGTGGCAAGCTGGGCGGCTCCATTGCCCTGGTGGGTGCGCTCATTCTCGGTTCCGTCGCGGCGGTGCCCGCTCAGGCTCAAAACACCAAGATCGGCTTCGTCAATACCGAGCGGATCCTGCGTGAGTCCGGTCCGGCCAAGACGGCGCAAAGCAAGATCGAAGCCGAATTCAAGAAGCGTGACGACGAACTGCAGCGCCTGAACACCAGCCTGCGTTCGCAAGCCGAAAAGTTCGACAAGGATGCGCCCGTGCTGTCCGAGTCCGACCGCGTCAAGCGTCAGCGCGAGCTGTCGAACCTGGATACCGACCTGCAGCGCAAGCGCCGCGAATTCCAGGAAGACTTCAACCGTCGCCGCAACGAAGAGTTTTCCAGCATCGTGACGAAGGCCAACGAGGCCATCAAGCGCATCGCTGAACAGGAAAACTACGACCTGATCATCCAGGACGCCGTCACGGTCAACCCGCGCATCGACATCACCGACAAGGTGATCCAGAGCCTGGGCAAGTAAGCTGCAGTCGCCGTATGCCGGTTCTACTGGATCTTGCCCGCGCGCCGACGCTCGAAGCGCTGTTGAGCGCCGCCAATACCCAGGGCATGGACTGGCGCATCAGCGCGCCCGCCGGCGCAGACCCCTTGCGGGTCTGCGGCATCGGCACCCTGGCTTCGGCCAGCGGCCAGGAAATCAGTTTCCTGGCCAACCCCAAGTACCAGAGCCAGCTCGCCGCCACCCAGGCGGGGGCGGTGATCGTCTCGGCCGACGTGGCCGAGACGCTGGAAGCCGCCGCCGACCGGCCGCGCTTCACGCTGGTCGTCTGCAAGCATCCCTATCTGCTGTACGCCCGCGTGGCGCAGTGGTTCGACGCCGCCCGGCGTCCGGCCCTGCCTGCGTCCACGCATCCCTCGGCGGTGGTCGCGCCTGACGCGCACATCGAAGAAGACGTGCGTATCGGTCCGAATTGCGTGATCGAATCGGGTGCGCGCATCGGCCGCGGCAGTGTGCTGGGTGCCAGCTGTGTCATCAGCGCCGGGTCCTCGATCGGCCCGGACAGCCGTCTGCATGCGCACGTCACGCTGTACGAAGGCGTGAAGATCGGCGCGCGCGCCATCATCCACAGCGGCGCGGTGCTCGGCGCCGACGGTTTCGGTTTCGCGCCGGATCCATCGCTGGGCAAGGGCGCCTGGGGCAAGATTCCCCAGCTGGGCGGGGTGTCGGTGGGCGACGACGTCGAAATCGGGGCCAATACGACCATCGACCGCGGCGCGCTCGAAGACACCGTCGTGGGCAACGGCGTCAAGCTCGACAATCAGATCATGGTGGCCCACAACTGCCGTATCGGCGCCTACACCGCGATCGCGGCGTGCGTCGGCGTGGCGGGGTCCACCACCATCGGCGAGCGCTGCACCATCGGCGGCGCGGCCATGCTGTCGGGGCACCTGACGCTGGGCGACGACGTACACATTTCGGGCGGCACCGCGGTGACGTCCAACATTTCCAAGCCTGGCCGCTATACCGGGGTGTACCCGTATGCGGAACATGGCGAATGGCAGCGCAACGCCGCCGTGATACAACAGTTAGCGCAATTGCGCCGCCGCTTGCGGACGCTGGAAAAAGACTAGGGCGCCGCCATGCCGCCCTGGCGCTCGCGGCGCCGACAGATTTAATTCATTACGCAGGAATTCACAGAAAAATGGAACTCGACATCAAGGGGATCATGGAGAGGCTGCCGCATCGTTACCCGATGCTGCTGATTGATCGTGTCGTCGAAATGGTGCCCGGCAAATCCATCGTCGCCATCAAGAACGTCTCGATCAATGAACCGTTTTTCAACGGCCACTTCCCCCACCATCCGGTGATGCCGGGCGTGCTCATCGTGGAAGCGATGGCCCAGGCTTCGGCGCTGTTCTCGTTCACCGACGAGAACGGCGGCCTGAAGTGCGAAGGCGCCAAGACGGCCTACTACCTGGTCGGCATCGATGGCGCGCGTTTCCGCCGTCCGGTGGTGCCGGGCGACCAGTTGCGCATCGAGGTCGAAGCCGAGCGCCTGAGCCGCAGCATCTGTAAATACCAAGCGCGTGCCACCGTCGACGGACAGGAAGTGGCGTCGGCCAAGCTCATGTGCGCGATCCGTAGCCTGGAAGAGTAAATGGCAGGAAACATCCATCCCACCGCCGTCGTTGATCCGGCGGCGAAAATCGACCCCAGCGTGGTCATCGGCGCATTCTGCGTCGTGGGACCCGATGTGACGATCGGCGCCGGCACCGAGCTCGGCCCGTATTGCATGGTCGATGGCGTGACCACCATCGGGCGCGACAACCGGTTCTACCGGTATTGCTCGATCGGCGGCATGCCGCAGGACAAGAAGTACAACGGCGAGCCGACCCGCCTGGTGATCGGCGACCGCAACACGGTGCGCGAGTTCGTCACGCTGAACACCGGCACGGTGCAGGATGGCGGCGCCACGACGCTGGGCGACGACAACTGGATCATGGCCTACGTGCACGTGGCGCATGATTGCCATGTCGGCAGCCACACCATCCTGGCCAACTCGGTGCAGCTGGGCGGCCACGTCCACGTCGGCGATTGGGCCATCGTGGGCGGCCTTACCGGCGTGCACCAGTTCTCGCGCATCGGCGCCCACAGCATGACGGGCGGCAACAGCTCGCTGATGCAGGACACGCCGCCGTTCGTGCTGGCCGCGGGCAACCCGTGCCGTCCGGTCGGCGTCAACGTCGAGGGCCTGAAGCGCCGCGGCTTCACGCCGGCCCAGGTGTCGGCGCTGCGCGACGCCTACAAGATCATCTACCGCCGCGGCCTGTCGCTGGATGACGCGCGCGCCGAATTGCGCGCCCGCCAGCAGGCCGAGCCCGAAGTCGCCGAGCACCTGCAGACGCTGCTGGATTTCCTCGACGTCTCGTCCCGCGGCATCATCCGTCCATGAACATGCGGATCGGCATGGTGGCCGGCGAGCCCTCGGGCGATCTGCTGGCCGGACGCATCATTGCCGGTCTGCAGCAGCGCGCCCCGGGCGTGCTGTGCGAGGGCATCGGCGGCCCGCAGATGCAGGCGCGCGATTTCGACACCTGGCACCCGATGCATGCGCTGACGGTGTTCGGCTACGTCGACGCGCTCAAGCGCCTGCCGAGCCTGCTGCGCACCTATCGCGACGTTTCACGCCGCTGGCTGGCCGAGCCGCCGTCGGTGTTCGTCGGCATCGACGCGCCCGATTTCAACCTGCGCCTGGAGCACCAGCTGCGCCAGGCCGGCACGCCCACCGTCCATTTCGTCGGCCCCTCGATCTGGGCCTGGCGCTACGACCGCATCCACAAGATCCGCGAATCGGTGTCGCACATGCTGGTGCTGTTCCCGTTCGAGGAAGAGATCTACCGCAAGGGAGGCATCCCGGTCACCTATGTCGGCCATCCGCTGGCCGGCGCCGTGCCGATGCAGCCCGATCGCGCCGCCGCGCGCACGCGGCTCGGCATCGACCAGGACGCGCGCGTGCTGGCGATCCTGCCGGGTAGCCGTTCGTCCGAGATTCGCCTGCTGGCGCCGCGCTTCCTGCAAGCCGCGCAGATGCTGCAGAAGCGCGATCCGGCGCTGCAGTGCGTGGTGCCGATGGTCAACGACCAGCGCCGCGCCGAATTCCAGGCGATCCTGGCCAAATACCCGGTGCCGGGGCTGCGCTGCGTCACCGCCCAGGACCTGCACGGCGCCGATGGCGATCGCCAGGCGCCGGTGGCGTGGTCGGTGATGGAAGCTAGCACCGCGGTGCTGGTGGCCAGCGGCACCGCCACCCTGGAAACCGCGCTGTACAAGCGGCCCATGGTGATTTCCTACGTGCTGTCGCCGCTGATGCGCCGCATCATGGCCTGGAAATCCGGCCAGGAACGACCGTATCTGCCGTGGGTGGGCCTGCCCAACGTGCTGCTGCGCGACTTCGCGGTGCCCGAGCTGTTGCAGGACGACGCCACGCCGGAGAAGCTGGCCGAGGCCACCTGGACGGCCTTGACCGACGAAGCCCTGGCGGCGCGCATCGAAGCGCGTTTCACGGCCCTGCACCAGGAACTGCTGCGCGATACGCCGGCGCTCGCCGCCCAGGCGATCCTGGAGGTGGCCGGTGGAGCAGCCTGACCTGTTTGCCGCGCCGGCGCAGCCGGCCTTGGTGACGGCCGGCGTCGACGAAGCCGGCCGAGGTCCGTTGGCGGGCGCCGTGTACGCGGCCGCCGTGATCCTGAATCCGGCCCGGCCCATCGACGGCCTGGCCGACTCCAAGGTGCTGAAGGCCGCCACGCGCGAGGCGCTGGCGCTCGAGATCCAGGCGCATGCGCTGGCCTGGTGCGTGGCCAGCGCCAGCGTGGCCGAGATCGACAGCCTGAACATCCTGCGCGCCACCTTGCTGGCGATGCGGCGCGCCGTCGAGGGCCTGTCGCTGGCGCCCCAGCTGGCGCTGGTGGACGGCAACCAGGCGCCCAAGCTGGGCTGCACGGTGCAGACGGTGATCAAGGGCGATGCCCTGGTGCCGGCGATCTCCGCCGCATCGATCCTGGCCAAGACCGCGCGCGACGCCGACCTGCTGCGCCTGCACGCGCTGTACCCGCAGTATGCGTTCGATCAGCACAAGGGCTACGGCACCGCCTTGCACCTGCAGATGCTGCGCGAACACGGCCCCTGCGCCGAGCATCGCCGCAGTTTCGCGCCCATCAAGGCCTTCGGCCTGGTCTCATGAAACACATCAGTTCCCGCGACAACCCCGCGGTCAAGGCGCTCGTCAAGCTGGCGGGCACCGCCGGCAAGCGCGGCGCGCCCGTGCTGCTGGACGGCGTGCACCTGTGCCAGGCGTGGCTGCAGCATTATGGCGCGCCGGACCAGGCCATCTTCGACGTCGAGCGCCTGTCGCAGCCCGATATCGCGGCGCTGGCGGCTGCCGTGCCGGACGCCCGCTGCCTGGCGCTGGACGCCCGCCTGATGCAGGCGCTGGCCAGCGTCGAAAGCGGGCAGGGCGTCGCCTTCGTGGTGACGCCGCCGTCGCTGTCCCTGCCCGAGGCGGTGGACGAGAATTGCGTGCTGTTCGACCGTATCCAGGACCCGGGCAACGTCGGCACCTTGCTGCGCACCTGCGCCGCGGCCGGCATCAAGCGCGTGTTCCTGGCTACCGGCACCGCCGCCGCCTGGTCGCCCAAGGTGCTGCGCAGCGGCCAGGGCGCGCATTTCGCGCTGGCGATCCACGAGCACGTGGACTTGCCGGCGCTGCTGCCCGGGTTGCGCGTGCCGCTGGTGGCGACCGCGCTGGAAGGCGCCCAGGACCTGTACGCCGGGCGCCTGCCCGAGCGTTGCGCCTGGGTCTTTGGCCATGAGGGCCAGGGCGTGGCCGCCGAGTTGCTGGCGGCGGCGCGGCTCAGGCTGCGCATTCCTCATGACATGGCCGCGGTGGAGTCGCTGAACGTCGGCGCCGCCGCCGCCATCTGCCTGTTCGAGCAGCGCCGCCAGGCGCTGGCGGGCGCGTCGCGCTGATTCTGCATTGGTGCGTGTCTGAGCCCGCCGGGGGGACGCCGGGCCGGCATATACTCGACGCTTTGCCGCTCCCAAGGTGTTCCATGGCGCCATTGCCGGTCGCTCATTCCCTGCCAGGCCGCGCCACGCGCGCCCGCTGCCAGTCGTTGCTTGCCGCCTGCCTGTGCGCGCTGGCGCTGGGCGGATGCGCCTCGGGCAAGCCGCAACGGGTCAGCTTGGTGCCGGTCGACATGACCGAATCGGCCGGCCGGCTGCAACTGTCGCGCGAGGTGGTGGCGAAGCTGCCCAACGACGCCGCCGTGACGCTGCCTTCCGGCTCGCAATGGCGGCGGGCCGGCGCCATCGTGCAGGGCGACGTGTTCCGGCCGCTGGGCGGCCCGTTCTCGATTGCCTTGCCGCGCCGCACGGAGGCCTATCTGGTGGCCTCGTCCGGCAAGCTGGTGGGCTTCTACCTGCCGGTCGACAGCAGTTACATCGAACTGTCCCGTCCCGTCGTCCTGCCCGGGGCGGTGCGGCAGTGACGGATGGGCGCAGCCGGGTTTGCCGATCAGGGCGCGCCAATGGCGCGCCCTGATCGTTTTCAGCCGCGGTCCAGGCCCACTTCCTGCAGCACCGTGGTCGAGATCTCCTCGATCGACTTGGTGGTGGTGGACAGCCACGAAATGCCCTCGCGCCGCATCATGCGCTCGGCCTCGGCCACTTCATAGCGGCACTGCTCCAGCTGCGCGTAGCGGCTGTTGGGGCGGCGCTCGTTGCGCACTTCGGACAGGCGCTCGGGCTGGATCGACAGGCCGAACAGCTTGGCGCGGTGCGGCGCGATGGTCGAGGGCAGGGTGCCGCGCTCGAAATCGTCGGGCGTCAGGGGGAAGTTGGCGGCCTTGATGGCGTATTGCATGGCCAGGTACAGGCTGGTCGGGGTCTTGCCGCAGCGCGAGACGCCCACCAGGATGACGTCGGCCTGGTCCAGCTGGTTGACGAACTGGCCGTCGTCGTGGGCCAGGCTGAAGTTGATGGCGTCGATCCGGTTGCGGTACTTTTCCGAATTGGCCTGCATGTGCGAGCGGCCGATGGAATGGCTGGATTTGAGCCCCAGCGCCTGCTCGATGTGGCTGACGAAGGTGCCGAACAGGTCCAGGAAAATTCCGTTCGCCTGGCGAACACGGGCCAGGATGTCAGGATTGACCAGGGTGCTGAAGACGATCGGCGGCACGCCGGCCTCCAGGGCGCTGCGGTCGATGCGCATGGCCACTTCGGCGGCTTTTTCCAGGGTGTCGACAAACGGCAGCCGCACCGGCTTGAAATCGACTTGCTCGAACTGGGAAAGCACCGACTGGCTGAAGGTTTCCGCGGTGATGCCGGTGCTGTCGGAAACGATGTATACCGTGCGTACGATCGGGGTAGATGTCATATGTAAAAATTCCAACCAGGCGGATGGCCGGATGTGCTCCTCCGAGTACAATCAGGCCCCTATAAGTCACCCCAAGGGCGGTCCAAGGCCAGTTTGGTCAGCGCAGGCGGATCGGCGAAATCCAGGCGGTAGCCGGCGTCGAATCTGCATTGACCAAACTCGCTTTCATTCCATTGTAAAAGGTGACTTCAATGTCGTACGTTGTTTTGTTCGAGCAGCTCCGCATGACGGACGTGGACTCGGTAGGAGGCAAGAACGCATCACTAGGCGAAATGATCAGCCAGCTGTCTGGCGCGGGTGTCCGCGTGCCGGGCGGCTTTGCCACGACCGCTGACGCCTTCCGCGACTTCCTCCAGGCCTCCGGCCTGGACAAGCGCATCGCCGAACGCCTGACCACGCTGAACCCCGAAGACGTCCGCGAGCTGGCCAACGCCGGCGCGCAGATCCGTCAATGGATCGTCGAAGCGCCGTTCTCGGCTGAATTCGAA
Source organism: Achromobacter sp. 2789STDY5608615 (assembly GCF_001298995.1). Lineage (NCBI taxonomy): Bacteria > Pseudomonadati > Pseudomonadota > Betaproteobacteria > Burkholderiales > Alcaligenaceae > Achromobacter > Achromobacter sp. 2789STDY5608615. The sequence goes on along the minus strand of NZ_CYTY01000019.1, from coordinate 67,303 downwards.
GCGCAGATCCGCGACGCCTTCGCCAAGCTCGACGCCGATGGCAAGGGCTCGTTCGCCGTGCGCTCGTCGGCCACCGCCGAAGACCTGCCCGACGCCTCGTTCGCCGGCCAGCAGGAAACCTTCCTGAACGTGGTCGGCATCGACGACGTGCTGGACAAGATCCGCCACGTGTTCGCCTCGCTCTACAACGACCGCGCCATTTCCTACCGCGTGCACAAGGGCTATGCCCACGCCGATGTGGCCCTGTCGGCCGGCATCCAGCGCATGGTGCGTTCGGACAAGGGCAGCGCCGGCGTGATGTTCACCATCGACACCGAATCGGGCTTCCAGGACGTGGTGTTCATCACCTCGTCGTACGGCCTGGGCGAAACCGTGGTGCAGGGCGCCGTCAACCCCGACGAGTTCTACGTCTTCAAGCCCACGCTGGCCCAGGGCCATTTCCCCATCGTCGGCCGCCGCATCGGTTCCAAGCTGATCAAGATGGAATTCGATCCCGAGCGTCCGGAAGGCCGCGCCGTGCGCACGGTCGACGTGCCGGTGTCCGAGCGCAACCGCTACTCGCTGACCGACGACGAGGTCAACGAGCTGGCCCGCTACGCCGTCATCATCGAGAAGCACTACGGCCGCCCGATGGACATCGAGTGGGGCCGCGACGGCGTCGACGGCAAGATCTACATCCTGCAGGCGCGCCCGGAAACGGTGAAGTCGCAGCAGGGCGCCAACGACGTGCAGCAGCGCTATCGCCTGAAGGCCACCGGCCAGGTCCTGATCACCGGCCGCGCCATTGGCCAGAAGATCGGTTCGGGCCCGGTGCGCGTGGTCGGCGACATCTCCGACATGGACAAGGCGCAGCCCGGCGACGTGCTGGTCACCGACATGACCGATCCCAACTGGGAACCCGTCATGAAGCGCGCCTCGGCGATCGTGACCAACCGCGGCGGCCGTACCTGCCACGCGGCCATCATCGCGCGCGAGCTCGGCATTCCGGCCGTGGTGGGTTGCGGCAACGCCACTGACCTGCTCAAGGAAGGCCAGGCCGTGACCGTGTCGTGCGCCGAGGGCGACGAAGGCCGCATCTATGACGGCCTGATCGAGACCGAAGTCGAGGAAGTGCGCCGCGGCGAGGTGCCCGCCATCGACCTGAAGATCATGATGAACGTGGGCAACCCCCAGCTGGCGTTCGACTTCGCCCAGATCCCCAACGGCGGCGTCGGCCTGGCGCGCCTGGAATTCATCATCAACAACAACATCGGCATCCACCCGAAGGCGGTGCTGGACTACCCGAACGTCGACGGCGAGCTGAAGAAGGCCGTGGAATCGGCCGCCCGCGGCCATGCCAGCCCGCGCGCCTTCTTCGTCGAGAAGATGGCCGAAGGCGTGGCCACCATCGCGGCGGCCTTCTACCCGAAGCCCGTGATCGTGCGCATGTCGGACTTCAAGTCCAACGAGTACCGCAAGCTGGTCGGCGGTTCGCGCTACGAGCCCGAGGAAGAGAACCCGATGCTGGGCTTCCGCGGCGCTTCGCGCTACATCGCCGACGACTTCGCCGAGTGCTTCCGCATGGAATGCGAAGCGCTCAAGAAGGTGCGCGATGACATGGGCCTGACCAACGTCGAGATCATGGTGCCGTTCGTGCGCACCCTGGGCCAGGCGGAAAAGGTGGTCAACCTGCTCGCCAAGCACGGCCTGGCGCGCGGCGAGAACGGCCTGAAGCTGATCATGATGTGCGAAGTGCCCTCCAACGCCATCCTGGCCGACGAGTTCCTGCAGTACTTCGACGGCTTCTCGATCGGTTCGAACGACATGACCCAGCTGACCCTGGGCCTGGACCGCGACTCCGGCATGGAACTGCTGGCGGCCGATTTCGACGAACGCGACGAGGCCGTCAAGTTCATGCTGCGCCGCGCGATCAAGGCTTGCCTGGCCGCCAACAAGTACGTCGGCATCTGCGGCCAGGGCCCCAGCGATCACCCGGACTTCGCGCAGTGGCTCAAGGATGAAGGCATCCTGTCGATGTCGCTGAATCCGGACACGGTGGTCGACACCTGGCAGCGCCTGGCGAAGCAGTAAGTCGCCCGCGTTGACGCAAACCCCCGCATTCGAAAGAGGCGGGGGTTTTTTCTTGGGGCGGCCCGGCGGCGGTCAACCCCTGGCTGCCGCCCCCGGCCCGCGCCGCCTGGGCAGATACAGGTAGAGCCCCGTGACCAGCACGGCGATGGCCGCCAGATCCAGCAAGGCCCAGATCAGTTTGAGCGGCAGGCCGGCGTAGTTGCCGAAATGCAGCGGCCGCGAGCCTTCCAGCAACCACATGTACCAGGGCGGCGGATCCGCGTCGAGCAGTGCGCCGTCGGCGATGCGCACCACGACCGGTTGCAGCAGGTGCCGCGTCAGCGGCGTGCGGCCCTGCATGAAGACGGTACAGGCGCCGTCGGACGAGAACAGCGAACCGGGCAGCGCCAGGAAGCTGACGTCGCGCTCCGGCAGTGTGCGCCGGGCCAGGTCGACCGCGGCCTGCAGCGGCCGGGCGACCGGCGGGCCGGGCGGCGGCGCGGCCAACTGCCGGCTGGCCGCATGCTCGCGCCAGGCGCCAAAGACGAACGAATCGAGCGTGTTGATTGCGCCGCTCAGTCCGACCACGGTCAACCAGACCAGCAGCACCATGCCCAGCAGATTGTGCAGGTCCAGCATGCGCAGCAGCCGCGAACGCCCCTTGCGCACGGTGCCGAACGGCGTCTTGCGCATGAAGCCGCCGTACAGCGCCACGCCGGAAACCAGCGATACCAGCAGCAGCGCGCCCATGACGGCCAGGATCAGGCTGCCCGGCATGCCCAGCAGCATGTCGGTGTGCAGCCGCAACAGCAGGGCCATCGGCCCGCCGTGGCGCCAGTCTTTCTCGCTCCAGGCCTCGCCGGTGACGACGGGGCCGCGCGCATCGACCAGCGCGAAGGGCTTCTGGCCGGGCGCGCCCGGGCTCAGCCCGAAACGGTACTGGTGAGGTTCGTCCAGCCAGACGATGAAGCGGATGTCACGGCGCGGGTATTGCTCGCGCACCCGCGCGGCCATGGCATCCACGTCCCGTGGCGCGGCCGCCTCCCGCGCCGGCGGGACACGGGCGGGGGTGTCGAACCAGGCGTCGATCTCGTCATGGAAGATCAGCGGCAGCCCGGTCAGGCACAGCATCAGCAGGAACAGCGTGCATGCCAGGCTGGACCACGTATGCAGCCATCGCCAGATGCGCAGGCGGTGCGGGGCGTCGATGCTCATGCCAGGGCGCCCACGCTTACCAGCGGTAGGTCAGGGTGCCGATGACGGTGCGTCCGGCGCCGTAGAAGCACTTGGTCGCGGTGGCGCACGCCGATACGTATTCGCGATCGAACAGGTTGCTGGCGTTGATGCCGGCGGTCAGTCCCTTCAGCGAAGGGATGGCTTGCCCCAGGTCGTAGCGCACCGCGGCATCCACCACCGTGAAGGGCGAGACCTTCAATGTGTTGTCGGCGTTGGCATAGCTGCTGCCGACGTAACGCACGCCGCCGCCCAGGCTCAGGCCGGCCAGCGCGCCGCTGTGGAAGGTGTAGTTGGCCCAGGCGTTGGCGCTGTGGCGCGAGACGTAGGTGGGGTGCTTGCCCTGCGCGGTGGTGCTGCGCGTGTTGACGTTGTCCATCAGGGTGTAGGACGCCAGCAGGTCCAGGTTGCGCGTCAGGCTGGCCTTGCCTTCCAGTTCTAGACCGCGCGAGCGCACCTCGCCCGTCTGGATGCTGTAGTTGGTGTTGGCCGGATCGGTCGTGAGCACGTTGCTCTGGGTGAGCTGGTAGACGGCGGCGCTGACGAAGGCGTCCTGGCCGGGCGGCTGGTACTTGATGCCGGCCTCGTATTGCTCGCCCTTGGTGGGCTTGAACAGATTGCCCTGGGCGTCGGCGTCGGCCACCGGCTGGAACGAACGCGAATAGCTGACGTAGGGCGCCACGCCGTTGCTGAATTCATAGACTGAGCCAAGGCGCCAGGTGAAGGCGCGGTCGGACTGGTGGGTGGTGTCTCCGTTGATCCGGTTGCGCCGGTCGTTGCCCGCCCAGTCCTGGCGGATGCCGCCCAGCAGCGTCCATTGGCCCAGTTTCACCTGGTCCTGCGCGTACAGGCCTATCTGGTCCAGCGTCTGCTTGCTGCGCACGGTGATCGACGGCGTGGCGATGGCGGCGTCGTAATCGGGCCGATTGATCGACAAGGATGGCGCGGCGCCCATGCCCTGGTCTTCGCGATAACTGAGGCGCTGGTAGTCGATGCCGAACAGCGCGGTGTGCGCGAGGGCGCCGGTGTTGAAACGGGCCTGGGCATGGTTGTCCGCGGTCACCGCGTCCATGTTGGCGTGATTGACGATGGCACGCCGCGTCAGCAGCGGGTTGGCCGGATCGGCGGCATTCAGCCCCGTGGTGTAGACGCTCTTGTAGTCCGTTTTCATCTGCATGTAGCGCAGGTTGGACTGCACCGACCAGACCTCGTCGATCCGATGCTCCAGCAGATAGCCCAGGGCCGTCTGCGTGCGCTTGAATTCATCGAAGCGCGGCGACCCGTCGAAGAAGCGGCGACCGATGCGGCCGCCGCCGGGCAGGTCCTGGATGGTGCCCACGGCCGGCAGGAAGCCGAAGTAGCCGCCATAGGGATCATGCTGGTACTGCGCCAGGAGCGTCAGCGAGGTGTCGGCGTTGGGGCGGAACGTGACGGCCGGCGCGATCGCCACGCGCTCGTCCTTCTGGTAGTCGATCTGGGTCTTGCCGGTGTGAGCGACGCCGGTCAGCCGGTAGAGCACCTTGCCGGCGTCGTCCACCGGACCGCCGAAGTCGAAGGCGGCCTGCCCGAAGTTGTGGCTGCCCGCCTGCAATTCGATCTCGTGCAGCGGCGTGGCGGTGGGTTTCTTGCTGACCAGGTTGATCAGGCCGCCCGGAGTGCCCTGGCCGAACAGCACGGATGACGGGCCGCGCAGCACTTCGATGCGTTCCAGGTTGTAGGTGTCGATCTGCGGGATGGCGTAGTTCGTGCCCAGCAGGCGCATCCCGTCCAGATAGGCGTAGTCGTAATTGATGCCACCGCCAAAGCCGCGGTAGATCACCGTGTCGTAGCGCGAGCCGCCGGCGCCGCGGTATTCGGCGGTCAGGCCAGGCGTATAGCGCAGCGCCTGGCGCACGTTCTGCACCGCCTGGTCGTCCATTTGCTGGCGTGTCACCACCGAGATGGATTGGGGCGTCTCGATCAGCCGGGCGTCGGTCTTGGTGTCGGCGCCGGAAGTGTCGGCCACGTATCGGACGGTCTCGCTCGCGCCTTGCACCCGGATGGGGTCGAGCGTGGTGGCGTCGCTCGCGGTGGCGGGCAACCGCGACACGATCAGGGTGTTGCCGCTGTGGCGCCAGCCCAGGCCCGAGCCGGCCAACAGGCGCGTCAAGGCCTCATCGCGGGTATAGCTGCCGTGCAGCGCGGGGGCGGTCCGGTCG
>NZ_CYTY01000019.1:54006-61672 GCF_001298995.1 Achromobacter sp. 2789STDY5608615 | reverse complement strand
GTGTTGTGCGGCCGACATGTGCGGTTTGCCCTTGTTCGTGTTTCGATATCGCGACGGCGAATTGCGCGTCCTCTCCCTGTCAAACACCGGACGGGCGGGAACTGATGATCGAAGCGGGCGGGAAGTTGGTAACTGAATGTTGTCTGGTGGTCAGCGCGCGTAGACCAGGGTGGCGTAGCCCGCCACGACACGCAGCCGGATCGGGAAGGTTTCCGCCAGGCCACGCAGGGCCTCCTGCGGATCCGCCGTGTGGAAGGCGGCCGTGACCGGCAGCGCGCCCACGCCGGCATCCATCAGGAAGATGGGGCCGCGCTGGTAGCGTTGCAGCTCGGCCAGCACGGTGGCCAGCGGCACGTCGTTGAACACCAGGCGGTCCTGGCGCCAGGCCAGCGCGGCCGCCTGATCGAAGCGCGCGGGCGCGGCGCCGCCCGAGACGCCGTACCGCATCTGCCAGCCGGCTTCGAGCGTCACGGGGGGGCGCGTCGGGACGCGGCCGCACCGCGACCGCATGCTCGGTGACCGATACGGTGACGATGTCGTCCAGCAGCTTGACGTCGAATTGCGTGCCGAGCGCAGTGCTGATCCCCTGGCCGGCCCGCACGGAAAAGCGCCGTGCGGCGTCGGCGGCGACCTGGAAGTAAGCCTGGCCGCGATGCAGGGTCAATTGGCGTTGGCGGCTGTCGAAGCGGACCGACAACGCGGTGTCGCTGCCCAGTTCGAGCGCGCTGCCGTCGGCCAGGACGATGCGGCGCCGTTCGCCGATGCCGGTGCGATAGTCGGCCAGCAGGTGCAGGCGCGACAATGCATATAGCGCGGGAACCGTCACGGCCGCCGCGAGCACGCCCAGCATGGCGCGGCGACGATGCATGCGGTCAGCGACGGGGCGAACCGCGTCGAAGCGGTTCCACAGCGCCTGCGCCCGCGCATAGGCGGCGGGGTGGGCCGGGTCGGCCTCCAGCCAGCCGGCGAAGGCGCGGCGATCCTGTTCGGTGGCGTCCTCGTCGTGCAGCCGCGCGAGCCATTCCAGCGCGGCCAGGTAGATCGGGTCCTGGGCGGGGGCGGCCATGGCTCAGGCGGGTTCCAGCGCGGCGTCCAGCTGCGCCATGGCGGCCACGACCTGCGAGATCACGGTATTGCGGCTGGTGCCCATGCGTTCGGCGATCTCGTCATAGGACAGGCCTTCGATGCGCTTGAGCACGAAGGCCTGGCGGCGGCGTTCAGGCAGCGCCGCGATGGCCTCCAGCAGGCGTTGCAGCTCGCGCCGGTACATCACGATCATTTCCGGCGTGGGGCGGGAGTCGGGGAGGTGGTCCAGTTCCAGGCCGGTCAACTCCACCTCGGCGCGGCGGCGCGCATCGCGCAGGTGGTTGAGGGCCAGGTTGTGGGCCGCCCGGGTGATGTAGCCGGCATTGACCTGGGCGCGCTGGGCGCCCATGCGCAGCAAATTGGTGAAGGCCTGCTGCACGACGTCCTCGGCCGCGCCCTGGCTGCCGACGATACGGCGCACGATGGCGCGCAGGCGCCGCACTTCGGCTTGGTAGAGGGCGGAGATGTCGCCAACAGGCACGTTCATGGCAGGCCGGCGGGCGAGAAAGCCCGCGTGAGAACAGTCAAATACGATTGACAACTGTTCTCAATTATAGCGGGCTTGCCATCCGTGCCGCGCAGCGCCCCTGGCAAGGACGCGGGCCATGTCCTTCAGGCCGCCTTGGCCTCGCGCTCGATCAGTTCGCGCTTGCGCTCGATGCCCCAGCGGTAGCCGGCCAGCGAGCCGTCGGTGCGCACCACGCGATGGCAGGGGATGGCCAGCGCGATGTTGTTAGTGGCGCAGGCCCGCGCCACCGCGCGCACCGAACGCGGCGAGCCGATGCGTTCGGCGACGTCGGTGTAGGTGACGGTGGTGCCCACCGGGATCTCGCGCAGCGCCTCCCAGACGCGGCGCTGGAAGGCGGTGCCGCGCACGTCCAGCGGCAGGTGCAGGCCCACCGAGGGGTTCTCGACGAAACCGACCACCGCCGCCATCCATTGCTCGAATTCCTGGTCGGCGCCGATCAGCCGGGCCGCCTTGAAGCGGTCCTGCAGGTTGCGCACCAGCTGTTCGGGATCCTCGTGCAGCGCGATTTCGCAGATGCCGGTGTCGCTGGCCGCCACCAGCAGCGCGCCGAGCGCGCACTGGCCCACGGCGAAGCGGATCTCGACGCCTTCGCCGTCCTTGCGGAAGGCGGTGGGCGTCATGCCGAGGATGGCCGGCGCGGCCTCGTAGAAGCGGCCGCTGGAGTTGAAGCCGGCGCCGTACATGGCGTCGGTGACGCTGGCGCTCTGGCGCAACTGCTGGCGGGCGCGGTCGGCGCGCAGCGCGTTGGCGTAGGCCTTGGGCGTGATGCCGGTGGCCGCCTTGAAGATGCGGTGGAAGTGGAAGCGGCTCATGCCGGCCTGTTCGGCCAGCGTGTTCAGGTCGGGCGGCTGCTCGGCCTCCAGCGCCCGGCAGGCGCGTTCGACGGCGGCGGCGTGCTGTTTGCTCAAGGGGGCGGCGTGGGTCATGTCGGGCTCCAGGGGCGCGCCGGTTTGCGCGCTTTCGACAATGTTCTCAAAGGCCGGCCCGCGCCGCACTCCGGTTGTTGCCGGGGGCGGCTCGCGCCCCAGGCCCGGGCCTCAGGCCAGCGCGTAGGCGTCCAGGAAGCGGCGCACCAGTTCGCCCGACACCGGGGTGGCGCGCACGTTGGCGGACAGGCCGGGCACGTCGAGGTTCTCGGCGGCGTAGCGGCGGCCGAAGCGTTCGAGGTGGGCGCGCACGAAATCGGGGCCGAATTCGGGGTGGAACTGGGTCGAGAAGATGTTGCGGCCGATGCGGATCATCTGGTGCGGGTCCAGGTCGGAACGCGCCAGCACGGCCGCGCCGGGCGGCAATTGCAGCACGGTCTGCGCATGCAGCATCTGCGCCGGGAAGGTGGGCGGCAGGCCGGCCAGCAGCTTGTCGCCGGCGGCAGCGGGCAGCAGTTCGACCGTCTGGGTGCCGACTTCGCGGCCGGCGGGGTTGTAGCCCACCTTGCCGCCCAGGGCGTGCGCCAGCAACTGGTGGCCGTAGCAGATGCCGAACATGGGCAGGCCGGCCGCGGCGGCCTCGCGCAGCCAGGCGGCGGTGTCTTCGCTCCAGGGTTCCAGGTCGGTGACCATGGCGGGCGAGCCGGTGATCAGGGCGGCGCGGTACTGGTCCGGCGCGCGCGGGCGTTCGCCGGCGTGGACGGCGACCACTTCAAGGGCGTCGGGCGTCAGGCCGGAGGCCCGCGCCAGCTGCTCGGCATAGCCGCCGAACTGGCTTTTGAGCGTATCGTCCGGGTCGCCCGTGTGCAGGATGAGGACGGGGCGGGCGGAGGAGATTGCAGCGGTCATTGGGGTGTGTGCGTGGAAAATGCCAGCGGCCGGGGACGGCAGCCAGCGCACATCATAATCCAGGCGATTGTCCAGGGGCGGCGGGGGTGTCACCGCGGCGTCATGGAAATACGTACAATCCGCTGACCGACTCATCCTTTCAGGCGAACGTAACTATGTGGATTTGGTTAGGGCTGGCCGCGCTGGCGCTCATAGGCGAACTGGCGACGGGAACCTTCTACTTGCTGCTGGTGGCGCTGGGATTGGCCGCGGGCGGTGTCGCCGCCTGGCTGCTGGCGGGCCTGGAATGGCAGCTGGTGGCGTGCGGCGTCGTGCTGCTGCTGGGCCTGCTGGTCCTGCGCAAGACGCGCGTCCTGAAAAAGCGCGAGGTCGACGCGTCCCGCAACGCCGACGTCAACCTGGACATCGGCCAGACCGTCAAGGTGGAAGCCTGGAGCCAGGACGGCAACGCGCGCGTCTGGTACCGCGGCGCGCACTGGCAGGCGGAACTGGCCGAGGGGCAGCCGGCCCACGGCGGCGAACACATCATCACCGAAATGCGCGGCACGCGCCTGGTCCTGACTCCGAAGGGGGACGCGACCGGCGCCACGCGCTAGGGCGTGGCGGCGTGGCGGGCTTGGAGCCTGGCCGCGCCGGCCCGTCCCGAGGCAGGACCCGGACCCGCGCAGACGGGCCGGCCGCAGCAGGCGCCCTGACTTTCGCGGGCAGGCGCGTCACCGCATTCACCCCAGAAGAGGCACCACACCATGATCGATAACTCCACCATCGTCCTGCTCGTCATCGTCGCGCTGGCGATCCTGATCGTCATCAGGGCGATCGCCATCGTCCCCCAGCAGCACGCCTGGGTGGTCGAGCGGCTGGGCAAGTTCGACCGCGTACTGTCGCCGGGCGCCGGCTTCGTGATCCCGTTCATCGAGCGCGTTTCCTACAAGCACTCGCTCAAGGAAATCCCGCTGGACGTGCCGAGCCAGGTCTGCATCACGCGCGACAACACCCAATTGCAGGTGGACGGCGTGCTGTACTTCCAGGTGACCGACCCGATGCGCGCCTCGTACGGCTCGTCCAACTACATCTCGGCCATCACGCAGCTGGCGCAGACCACGCTGCGCTCGGTGATCGGCAAGATGGAACTGGACCGCACCTTCGAGGAACGCGACGCCATCAACAGCACCATCGTGTCCTCGCTCGACGAGGCCGCGCTGAACTGGGGCGTGAAGGTGCTGCGCTATGAAATCAAGGATTTGACGCCGCCCAACGAGATCCTGCGCTCGATGCAGGCGCAGATCACCGCCGAGCGTGAAAAGCGCGCGCTGATCGCGGCCTCGGAAGGCCGCCGCCAGGAACAGATCAACATCGCCACCGGCGAACGCGAAGCCGCCATCGCCCGCTCGGAAGGCGAGAAGCAGGCCCAGATCAACCAGGCGCAGGGTGAAGCCGCTGCCGTGCTGGCCATCGCGGAAGCCACCGCCAAGGCCATTACGCAGGTGGCCGACGCGGTGCGCCAGCCCGGCGGCATGGAAGCGGTCAACCTGAAGGTGGCCGAGCGCTACGTCGAGGCCTTCGGCAACGTGGCCAAGGAAGGCAACACCCTGATCCTGCCGGCCAATCTGGCGGACGTGGGCGGCATGATCGCCTCGGCCATGACCATCGTCAAATCCACCCGCAACAGCTGAACCGCGCGCCGTGAGGCGCCCCGCCCATGATTGCTCCCGTGCATTTGCTGTTGATCGCAGTACTGACGGGAGTGCTGTCGCTCTGCGTGCTGGGATCCCTGGCGCGCAGCGGCATGGCGGGGATCCGCGAAACCATACGCGCCAACCTGCTCACGCTGTTGGCGTTTTTTTTATTCGGGCTGCAGGCCACCGAGGCGCCGCGCTGGCTGTCGATCCTGCTGCCCAACATGCTGGTCAGCCTGGCGCTGTGCGCCTATTACACCGGCCTGCGGCGCCTCCTGGGGCAGCGCCTGCCGCGCCACCTGATGGGCCTGGCCTGCGCCACCGCCTGGCTGGTGCTGGTGGGCTACACCTACCTGGACAGCCAGGTCGCGCCGCGCATCGTGGCCATGTCGGCGCTGCAGATGGGCTTCATGTTCGCGGTGGCCGCGGCGGTGTGGCAGGGCCGGCCGGCCAACCGCTCGCGCTACAGCTACTACTTCGTCTGGTCGGTGGCGATGATCTTGGGCGTGACCTGCGCGCTGCGCGTGGCGCTGTTCGCCTCCGGCGTGGCCCACGCCGATTTCCTGCTGCAGCCGACCGCCTGGAACATCCTGTTCATGACGCTGGGCGTGCTGGCGATGCCGTGCCTGTCGCTGGGCACCATCATGATCATCCATGACCGCATGCTGGCCGACCGCGAGCAGGAGGCCAGCACCGATTTCCTGACCGGGCTGATGTCGCGCAAGGCCTGGTGGCTGCAGGGCGAGCGCTACTGCGCCCACGCCCTGCGCACGCGCCGGCCGCTGACGCTGATGGTGCTGGACATCGACCATTTCAAGCGCATCAACGACACCCACGGCCATGCCGCCGGCGACGCGGTGCTGCGCCATTTCGGCCTGCTGGCCACGGCCACGCTGCGTACCGGCGACCACGTGGGCCGGGTGGGGGGCGAGGAATTCAGCGTGCTGTTCGCCGACATGCGCAGCGATGCGGTGATGGAGGTGGCGGACCGGCTGCTCGATTCGGTGCGGCGCACGCCGTGCGCGCATGGCGGCAGCACCATCGCCTATACCTTCAGCGCCGGGGTGGCGGACTGGCTGCCGGGCGAGAACCTGCAGGCCTTTTTCGAGCGCGCCGACCGCATGCTGTACGCGGCCAAGCAGGGCGGCCGCAACCGGGTGACGGGACCGGGCGTGAGCCTGGTCGAGCCGCCGCCGCTGCCGGTGGCGGCCTGATGCCGCGAGGCGGGGGTCAGCTGTCCTTGCGCGAGGCGCGGGTGTCGTGCTTCATGATGCGTTCTTTTTCGCGCTGCCAGTCCTTTTCGCGGGCCGTGTCGCGCTTGTCGAACAGCTTCTTGCCGCGGCCCAGGGCGAAATCGAGCTTGATGCGGCCGTTCTTGTAGTGCAGGTTGAGCGGCACCAGGGTGTAGCCGCGCTGTTCGACCTTGCCGATCAGCTTGCTGATTTCCTCGGCCTTGAGCAGCAGCTTGCGGGTGCGCATGGCGTCCGGATGGATGTGGGTGGACGCGGTGGGCAGGGGGCTGACGTGCATGCCCAGCAGGTAGAGTTCGCCATCGCGCACGATGACGTAGCTTTCCTTGAGCTGCACGCGGCCATCGCGGATCGCCTTGACTTCCCAGCCCTGGAGCACCAGGCCGGCTTCGTAGCGGTCTTCGATGAAATAGTCGTGCGTGGCCTTGCGGTTATCGATAATGCTCATCTTGTGGGGCCCAATATGCCCGTTTGTTCTTCGTTTGTGCTCGTTTGCGCCCCGGCGGCGCAGTGCCGGTAAAATCCTATCATTCTAGCCATTTGCGATAGTCGATGCACAAAGTACAGCGATCCGTCCTGGTGCCCTACAGCGCCGCCCAGATGTTCGACCTGGTCGCCGACGTGGAAAAGTACCCCGAGTTCATGCCGTGGTGTGGCGGCGCCGAGGTGCAGACCCGCGACGAGCACGGCATGCAGGCGTCCATCCTGATCAGTTTCGCGGGCATGAAGCAGCGCTTCACCACGCGCAACCGGCACGTCTACCCCGACCGCATCGACCTCGAACTGGTCGACGGCCCCTTTTCCAGCCTGGTGGGGCACTGGGAGTTCCAGCCGCTGGCCGAGGATGCCTGCAAGGTGCTGTTCACCATGGAATACGCCTTTTCCAACCGGGCGCTGGAGATGGTGGTGGGGCCGGTGTTCAACCGCATCGCCACCAGCTTCATCGATTCCTTCACCAAGCGCGCGCAGGCCAAGTATGGCGAATGAGCCGTCCGCCGCCGGCCAGATCGAGGTCTCGGTCTGTTATGCCTTGTCGGCCCAGGTCTGGCTGCGCGAACTGCGCCTGCCGGCCGGCGCGACGGTGGCCGACGCCCTGCGCGCCAGCGGTTTCGCCCAGGCCTTTCCGGTGGTCCAGCCCTGGGAGCGGGGCGTGGGCGTGTTCGGCCGCGTGGTCGAGGCCGGCACGCCGCTGGCCGACGGCGACCGCGTCGAGATCTATCGCGGACTGAGCTTCGATCCCAAGGAATCGCGCCGCCGCCGCGCCGAGCACCGGCGCGCCAAGACCGCCCGCAACGGCCGGGTGCGTCCGGCCGGGCTGCTCTAGCGGCTGGCCCCGGGCGCGCGCCGCCC
>NZ_CYTY01000019.1:0-53937 GCF_001298995.1 Achromobacter sp. 2789STDY5608615 | reverse complement strand
ACGTTCACGAGACGGCAGCAACGCCAACAGACAATACCGATGACATCAGGAGACAGGCTGTGGACTTGGAACTGACCGACGAGCAGCGCGCGTTCGCGCAGGCCGCGCGCGACTACGCCGAAGGCGAACTGGCGCCGCACGCGGCGCACTGGGACGCCGAAGGCATCTTCCCCAAGGACGCCTTCGCGCGCGCCGGCGAAATGGGCTTCTGCGCCATCTACGCCAGCGAGGACATCGGCGGCCTGGGCCTGCCGCGCCTGGACGCCACCCTGGTGTTCGAGGAAATGGCCGCCGTCGACCCGTCGACCACCGCGTTCCTGACGATCCACAACATGGCCACCTGGATGGTCGGCAAGTGGGGCCAGCCGGCCCTGCGCGAGGCCTGGGGGCCGCTGCTGGCCAGCGGCCAGAAGCTGGCCTCGTACTGCCTGACCGAACCGGGCGCCGGCTCCGACGCCGCGTCGCTGTCGACCCGGGCGCAGCGCCAGGGCGACCACTACGTGCTCAACGGCGCCAAGGCCTTCATCTCGGGCGGCGGCGACACCGACCTGCTGGTGGTGATGGCGCGCAGCGGCGGCGAGGGCGCGGGCGGCATCAGCGCCTTTGCCGTCCCGGCCGACAGCGAGGGCATCAGCTACGGCCGCAAGGAAGAGAAGATGGGCTGGAACAGCCAGTCCACCCGTCCGATTGTGTTCGAGAACGTGCGCGTGCCGGCCGGCAACCTGCTGGGCGAGGAGGGCGAGGGCTTCAAGATCGCCATGAAGGGCCTGGACGGCGGCCGCATCAACATCGGCACCTGCTCGGTCGGCGCGGCCCAGGGCGCGCTGGACGCGGCCCGCCGCTACATGGACGAGCGGCGCCAGTTCAATCGCCGCCTGGCGGAATTCCAGGCTTTGCAGTTCAAGCTGGCGGACATGGCCACCCACCTGGTGGCGGCGCGCCAGATGGTGCGGCTGGCGGCCTGCAAGCTGGACGCCGGCGCGCCGGACGCCGCCACCTACTGCGCCATGGCCAAGCGCTTCGCCACCGACATGGGTTTCCAGATCTGCCTGGACGCGCAACAGATCCACGGTGGTTATGGATACCTGCGGGACTATCCCTTGGAGCGTCTGGTGCGCGATACTCGCGTACATCAGATACTGGAGGGCACCAACGAGATCATGCGCGTGATCATTGCCCGCCAATTGTTGGAAAAAGGAGCTGACATAAGATGAATGCACCGGTGCTGTTCGAAGAAAGAGCCGCCGCCAATGGAATGCGGTTCGGGATCGCGACGCTGAATGCGCCGCAGACCCTGAACGGGCTGTCGCTGGAAATGGTCGACCTGCTGGCCGAGCGCCTGGACGCCTGGGCGCGTGACCCGGGCGTGGTGCTGGTGGTGCTGCAGGGCGCGGGCGACAAGGCCTTCTGCGCCGGCGGCGACCTGCACGGCCTGTACCGCAGCATGACCGAGAACGCCGGCAAGGGCGCCTGGGGCAATGCCTACGCGCGCCGCTTCTTCGAGCACGAATACCGCCTGGACTACCGCATCCACAGCTACCCCAAGCCGGTGCTGTGCTGGGGCCACGGCATCGTCATGGGCGGCGGCATCGGCCTGATGATGGGCGCCAGCCACCGCGTGGTCAGCGAGACCTCGCGCCTGGCGATGCCGGAAGTGTCCATCGGCCTGTTCCCGGACGTGGGCGGCAGCTGGCTGCTGAACCGCATGCCGGGCCGCACCGGCGTGTTTCTGGCGCTGACCGGTGCGCAGATCAACACCGCCGATGCCTTCTTCGCCGGGCTGGCGGATTTCCGCCTGAATCACGAAGACTGGCCCAAGCTGCTGGCCTCGCTCGAGGAACAGCCCTGGGCCGGCCAGGCCACGGGCGCCGCCGAGGACGCGATTCCGCCGCGTTCGATCAACGACGGCCTGTTGCGCCGCGCGCTGACCGCGCTCGAGCCGCAGACGCCGCTGGAAGGCGGCAATCTGCGCCAGCATTCGTTCCTGATCAACAGCCTGTGCAGCGGCAACCGGCTGGACGAGATCTGCGAAGAGCTGGCCACCCTGAAGGACCACGCCGATCCGTGGCTGGCGCGCGCCGCCACCACCATGCTGGCCGCCTCGCCCGGCTCGCTGCGGCTGTCGTTCGCGTTGCAGCAGCGCATGCGGCTGCGGTCGCTGGACGACGTGTTCCGCGCCGAGTACATCGCCGCGCTGCATTGCACCGCGCACGGCGATTTCGCCGAAGGCATCCGCGCGCTGCTGATCGACAAGGACAAGAAGCCGCGCTGGAACCCCGCGGTGCTGGACATGGCCACCGAGGCCTGGGTGCAGAAGTTCTTCGATGAGCCCTGGCCCGAAGGCCAGCCGCATCCGCTGGACGACCTGGGCAAGGAAGGCCGCTGACGTCCGCCGCAGAGCGGGCCGGCATCGCGTCGCAACACTGATTTCACACCTACAGCAATAGCAACAGGAGACAGGACATCATGAGCAGTATCGCGTTTATCGGTTTGGGCAACATGGGCTCGCCCATGGCGCTGAATCTGGTCAAGGCCGGCCACAGCCTGACGGTCTTCGACCTGGTGCCGGCGGCGGTCAAGGTCTTGACCGATGCGGGCGCCAAGTCGGCGGCGTCGGCCGCCGAAGCGGTCAAGGGCGCCGAGGTGGTGATCTCGATGCTGCCGGCCAGCAAGCACGTCGAAGGCCTGTACCTGGACCAGGACCTGCTGGGCAAGATCCCGTCCAGCGCGCTCGTCATCGAGTGCAGCACCATCGCGCCGGACTCGGCCCGCAAGGTGGCGCAGGCGGCCGAGGTGCGCGGCATCGCCATGATCGACGCGCCGGTCTCCGGCGGCACCGGCGGCGCGGCCGCGGGCACGCTGACCTTCATCGTCGGCGGCCAGACCGCCGCGCTGGAGCGCGCCCGCCCGGTGCTGGAAAAGATGGGCAAGAACATCTTCCACGCGGGGCCGGCGGGCGCCGGCCAGGTCGCCAAGATCTGCAACAACATGCTGCTCGGCATCCTCATGGCCGGCACCTCCGAGGCGCTGGCGCTGGGCGTGGCCAACGGCCTCGATCCCAAGGTGCTGTCTGACATCATCGCCAAGAGCTCGGGCCGCAACTGGGCCACCGAGCTGTACAACCCGTGGCCCGGCGTGATGGAACACGCCCCGGCCTCCAAGGGCTACGCCGGCGGCTTCGGCGTCGACCTGATGCTCAAGGACCTGGGCCTGGCGGCCGAGGCGGCGCTGTCGGCGCGCGCCTCGATCCCGCTGGGCGAGCTGGCGCGCAACCTGTACTCGCTGCACAGCGCGGGCGGCTCGGGCCGGCTGGACTTCTCCAGCATCGTCAACCTGGTCAAGCGCGACCAGGACTGACATGGCCGCGCCCGCGACTTGTGTCGATCCGGCCGGGCGGGTCCAGGCGAGCTTCGAGCGGCAGAGCATCATGCGGCTGCTCGGCGCCAGCCTGGACGTGGTCGAGCCGGGCAGGGTGGACATCGTGCTGCCGTACCGCGCCGACCTGTGTCAGCAGAACGGCTTCCTGCACGCCGGCATCTCCACCACCATCGCCGATTCGGCCGGCGGCTATGCCGCCTTCAGCCTGTTCCAGCCGGGCGAGGATGTGCTGACCTCGGAGTTCAAGATGAACTTCCTGGCGCCCGCCAAAGGCGAGCGCTACGTGGCCAGCGGCCGCGTGGTCAAGCCGGGCAAGCGCCTGTCGATCTGCCAGGTCGAAGTGCATGCCTACGAGGGCGAACAGGCCACCCTTTGCGTGATAGGCTTGCTCACCGCGGTGCGCGTGACGCCGCGTTGAGCCGCTGGCGGCGGCCGTCCGCCGCCAGTTTTGTCGCGCCTTGAACGGGTCCACGGCAATGCCTTCCAAAGAACATCACCGGATTTTCCGCAGCAACTGGCTGCGCGCCGCCGTGCTCGGCGCCAACGACGGCATCGTCTCGACCGCCAGCCTCATCACCGGCGTAGCGGCGGCGCAGGCCGGGCGCGGCGCCATCCTGACCTCGGGCCTGGCCGGCCTGGTGGCCGGCGCGCTGTCGATGGCGGCGGGCGAATACGTCTCGGTCCGGTCGCAGGCCGACACCGAGGCCGCCGACCTGCGGCTGGAGCAGCGCTCGCTCAAGCGCAACTCGGGCGAAGAACTGGAGGAGCTGGTCGAGATCTATGTCGAGCGCGGCCTGTCGCGCGACCTGGCCGAGCAGGTGGCGCGGCAGTTGACGCGCCATGACGCGCTCGATGCGCATGCGCGCGACGAACTCGGCATCTCGATCCACAACCGCGCCCGGCCGGTGCAGGCGGCGGTGGCCTCGGCCGCTTCGTTCGCGGGCGGCGCCGCGTTGCCGCTGGCGGTGGCCGCGGTGGCGCCGCTGCCGCAGCTGATCGGCTGGGTGATCGGCGCGTCGGTCGCCTGTCTGGCCTGTCTGGGGGCCCTGGCGGCAGGCGCGGGGGGGCGCGCCCAAGGGGCCGGCGGCGCTGCGCGTGACGATATTGGGCGCGCTGGCGATGGCGGCGACGGCCGGCGTCGGCGCCTTGTTCGGCACCGTGGTCTAGGGGCCCGTCATGCAATACGTTTTGATCAGCGCCTGTCTGTTGGGCCACCCCGTGCGTTACGACGGCCGTTCCGCGCCGCGCGACCACGAGGTGCTGGCCCGCTGGCGCGATGAAGGGCGGATCGTGCCGGTCTGTCCGGAAGTGGCGGGCGGCATGCCGATCCCGCGCCCGCCGGCCGAGATCGAGCCGGGCGCCGATGCCGCCGCCGTGCTGGGAGGCCGCGCCCGCGTGATGGCGGTGTCGGGCGAGGACGCCACCGTGCCGTTCGTGCATGGGGCGCAGCTGGCGTTGGCGGCGGCGCGCGAGCGCGGCATCCGCATCGCGGTGCTCAAGGAAGGCAGCCCGTCCTGTGGCAGCGGCTATGTCTACGACGGCAGTTTTTCCGGCCAGCGCCAGCCGGGCGTGGGCGTGACCGCGCAATTGCTGGCCGATGCCGGCGTGCGCGTCTTCAGCGAATGGCAATGGACGGAGGCCGCGGCCTGCCTGGCGCGGCTGGAGGCGGGCGATGGGCTTTAACGTCGGCGATTGGCTGGTGCTGGTGGCCGTGGCGGCCGGCGTGCTGTCGGCCTGGCGCCTGATCGCCGGCACCGGTCGCGGGCGCCTGCTGGCGCGGGTCGGGGCGGTGGTGTCGCTGGCGGTGTCGGCGTTCTGCTTCTGGCTCTGGTACGAGCAGTACCTGAAGTGGGATTTCAACGAGCTGGGCCGCTACTACGATCCGGTCGACGGGGTCGTCTATACCGACAGCGGCTTCGTCTGGGTGCTGCCGGCCGTGCTGGCCCTGCTGGCCGGGGCGTTTTTCGCCTGGCGCGGCTGGGGCGGCCGGCGCGGTTGAGGTCCGTCTGGGGGCGGATCGCCCGCTGCCGTGAAAACAAAAGGGAGGAGGCCCTGGCTGGGCTCCTCCCTCGGTGACGCGCGGTGGGCGCGATGGTTGTCAGTTGGCCCGGTAGCCGCGGCTGTTCATGCAGGAATCGAGCGCGCGGTTGTAGGTGTCCACCATGACCTGGGTGGTCCATTGCGAAATGGTCGCCGGGTCATAGCCGCTCTGGTTCATGGCCCAGTGCTGGCAGTCGGCCGAGGCGCTGGCCTGGGCCTTGTTGACGGGCGCGGCCGGCTCGTACTGCACCGGGGCGTACTGGGCCGGAGCCTGGTAGACCGGCGGCGCGGCATACACCGGCGGCGCTTCATAGACGGGCGCCGCGTACACCGGCGGCGGGTAGTAGGCCACGCCCGGGGCGTAGACGCCGGTCTGCACATAGCTCGGACCGGAATTGTTGGCCGCCAGGATCAGCCCGGTAGCCGCCAGCGCGACCGCGCCGCCGATCCACCAGCCGCTGCCGCCGCCACCGCCGTGGTGATGGTGATACCCGCCACGATAGCCGCCCGCCAGCGCGGGGGAACTTGCCAAGGCCAGTGCCAGCGCGACGCCGACCATACGACCTGTAAACCGCTTCATGATCTTGCTCCTGAGCCGCCGGGCGTCCACGTGCTGCGGCGACCGGCGATACCGTACTGTACTGCCGCCACGGCGCAATAGTTGTGTCAAGAATTACGAAGATTTCAAGTGATTTCAGGAGGTTGGACGGGTCTCGCGCATGAAGGGCGAAGCATTGGGATTGTCGCAAGTTTGCGACACCCCGGGCTTGAGCTGGACGACCGCCTTGGGGTCGAAAGCGTCGGCATTGCGGTCGTGGGTGGCGTAGGTCTCGTAGCCGGGTTTTTCGATGCACCAGTTCCAGAAAAACAGTTCCGAGCCGTGGATCGCCAGCACTTCCACGCGCCATTCGTGGCGCGCCTCGAAGCCGGCCCGGCCGTCGGCGCCGGTGCGTTGCTCGACGCGGTAGCGGTCGTAGCCGTAGGGATAGGCCCCGGCGATCAGCACCACGCGGGCATTCGCCAGCGGTTGCCCGGTCTCGTCCTGCACCGTGATGGCCGCGCGCGGCTGCAGGGTCTTGTAAGTGGGGTAAGGTACACAGCCCGGCAGGGCCGACAGGAGCGTGGCGGCGCAGAAAGCGTGAAGCGGGCGCGACAGTCGGGGCATAGGGTTTCTATGTATGCAGGAATGTATGGCAAAAAGACTGGAAGGATAGTATTTTCACGCGATGACGACGGCACTACCCCCATCTGTACCGCAAGAAAGGCGTTTGACGAAAGGTGAGCGCACCCGGTTGCAACTTCTGGAAGTCGCGGCGGCGGAGTTCGCCGAGCGCGGGTTCCAGCACACCCGGATCAGCGATATTGTTGCCCGCGCGGGGGTGACGCAACCGGTTTTTACCAGTACTTCGCCGGCAAGCAGGCGGCCTACGACGAACTGGTGGGCATGTTCGCGCAGCGCCTGCGGCAGGAGGTTTGCCAGGCGCGGCTGTCCGACGACCAGGATCTGCCGGTCGAGGTGCGAGTGCGCCGCGGCGTGAGCAACTGGCTGGCGATCCTGCAGGAGGACCCGAATCTCACGCGCATCGGCTTCTTTCAGGTCGACGCGGCCGAGGCGCTCAAGGACGAGCTGGTCGAGATGATTTCCGAGAATGTGCGCATCGATCAGCGCGCCGGCGTGTTCCGCAAGGACATTCCGCCGGAATGGCTGTCGCACGCGTTCATGGGCGTGATCGAGCGCTTCACGCGCCGCGAGCCCAACGCCGAGGAGCGCGAGGCGCTGGCCGACTTCATCACCGACATGTTCCTGGAAGGCGTGCGCCAGCGCTAGCCGGGCCTGTCCCGGCCTGGCGGCCGCCGCGGGCGGCGCGCCAGGGACATCGCGCGTCCTGCGCGGCGTTATTCGACGCGGGCGCCGGACGCGGTCACCAGGCCGCCGGTGGCGTCCCAATCCGCTTTCAACAGATCCTGGAACTGGGCCGGCGACTTGGCTTCTGCCTCCACGCCCAGCGCCGCCAGGCGCGCCTGCACCTTGGGATCGGCCAGCACCTGATTGACGGCGGCGTTGATGCGGTCGCGCTCGGCCGGCGCGATGCCCGCCGGGGCCAGCAGGCCCAGCCACGAATCGAAGGCATAGCCGGGCAGGCCGCTTTCGGCCACGGTCGGCAGATCGGGGGCGAAGCGCGAGCGCTGCTTGCCGGTATACGCCAGGAAGGTCACGCGCGGATCGTTGCGGTAGCCGGTGACGCCGATGGTGGCGGCGGTGACGGCCTGCACCCGGCCGGCCAGCAGCTCGGTCACGGCGTCGCCGGTGGACTTCATCGGGATGTGCTGCATCCGCGCGCCGGCGGCGGCCAGCAGCGAGGCCATGCCCAGGTGCGAGGCGCTGCCGTTGCCGGCCGAGGCGTAGTCGTAGGCGTCGGGCCTGGCTTTGATGGCCTGGATGAATTCGGCGGTGTTGGCCACCTTCAGTGTCGAGGACGCCAGCAGGATGTAGCCGGTGTTGCCCAGGTAGGCGACGCCGGTGAAATCCTTGTAGGGGTCGTAGCTCAGGTTCTTGTACAGGTAGCCGGCGATGTGGTGGCTGGCGGCGGCCAGCACCAGCGTGTTGCCGTCGGGGGCGGCGCGCGCCACCTGCGCGGTGCCGACGGTGCCGCCGGCGCCGGCGCGGTTCTCGACCACGATGGAGGCGTCCAGGGCGCGGCCCAGTTCGTCGCTGATGGCGCGGGCGATGGTGTCCTGCACCGCGCCGGTGCCGTACGGCACGACGACGCGGATGACGCGCGATTCGGCGTGGGCGGCGCCGCTCCAGGCGGCCAGGGCCAGCAATGCGGCGCCCAGGCGCGCACGGGCGCCGCGCGGGGCGGACGAGGGCGCGCGCGGGGCACGCGAAGCGAAGGGGGTGAAGCGATCAGGCATGAGGCGGCAATGTGGTCCGGGGATGTGGGGCGTTGGACTCTACCGGCCGCGGCGGCGCGCGCCAACGATTGATTCCCGCGTTGCTTATTGCCGGCGGCCATATCGCGGCCGGATGGCTGCGCCGGCGTTGGCGGCGCGGCGGGGATGGATATACTCGCTAGCGCCATCAGCGATCAGCCATCGGCCAACGACAAGACAAGGGAATGCAATGAACGCGCTCATGCAGCAGGCGATCCAGTTCGCCAACGACCACGAAACCGCCTGGGACCGCAGCGTCGACGGGGTCTTCGGGGTGCACCAGAACGATCCGCCGCCGTGGAACCGGCTGCTGGGCCCGATCCACGACCGCGGCCCGGTGTCGGGCGTGGTGGTGCGCGACGGCCAGACGCTGGCGGCCTGGGGCGAGCCCGAGCGCGCCGACCTGACGTTCAGCGTGGCCAAGCTGTACCTGGCGATCCTGGCCGGCCTGGCGCACGACCGCGGCCTGCTGCCCGACGTCGACGAGCCCGTCGGCAAGCGCGTGCCGGGCATCGGCTTCGATCATGGACAGAACGCCGACATCACCTGGCGCCATCTGCTGCAGCAGACCAGCGAATGGGAGGGCGAGCGCTTCGGCGTGTCCGACCAGGCCGACCGCTACCGCGCCGTCACCTTCGGCGTGCCGCCGGACGGCAAGAAGGGCGATGCGCGGCCCTTGCAGCGTCCCGGCGCGTACTGGGAATACAACGACGTGCGCATCAACCAGCTGTCATATGCGCTGCTGCACCTGTTCCGCAGGCCCTTGCCCGAGGTGTTCCGCGAGGCCGTCACGCGGCCGCTGGGCGCCAGCGAGAACTGGCAATGGGTCGGCTACGACAACGCCTGGGTCGAGATCGACGGCCAGCGCATGCCGTCGGTGCCGGGCGGCTCGCACTGGGGCGGCGGCATGTCGATCAGCGCGCGCGACCAGGCGCTGATCGGCCAGATGCTGCTGAACCAGGGCCGCGCGGCCGACGGCCGCCAGGTGCTGTCGCCCGAGTGGATCGCCGCCATGCGCCAGCCTTGCGCGATCGCGCCGTACTATGGCTATCTGATCTGGCTGAACCACGAGGGCCGCGTGTTTCCGAGCGTGCCGGCGTCCAGCTTCTTCGGCGTCGGCGCGGGCAGTTCGTTCACCTGGGTCGAGCCCGAGCGCAAGCTGGTGGTGATCGTGCGCTGGCTCGATTCGGCACATGCCGACGCGCTGTTCGGCAAGATCCTGGCGGCGGTGGACGCCCAGCCGGCCTGACGCGCCGTGGGTGGATTCCCTGCCGGGCGCAGGGATTTTCAGCGGCGCGCCGGCCGGCTTCTGGCAACATGCCCCTTTGCCCGCCGCGCCCCGGGCGCGCCGCATCGCTTCGCTTCCTGTCACGCTTCCCCCGCGCACCTCGCGCGCCGACCAAGGATTTCGCCATGAACTACCGCCGTCTCGGATCAAGCAATCTTCGCGTATCGCCCCTGTGCCTGGGCACCATGATGTTCGGCGAGCAGACGCCCGACGACGAGGCCGCGCGCATCGTCGCGTCCGCGCGCGACCACGGCCTGAACTTCATCGACACCGCCGACGTCTACAACGACGGCCGTTCCGAGGAAGTGGTGGGCAAGTTGCTGCAAGGGCAGCGCCACGACTGGGTGCTGGCCAGCAAGATCGGCAACGTGGTGGGCAAGGGCCCGAACCAGTCGCACTATTCGCGCCAGTGGCTGATCCGCGGCGTCGAGCAGAGCCTGGCGCGCCTGGGCACGGATTTCCTCGACATCCTGTACCTGCACCGCGACTACCACGAGGAAAACCTGGAAGAGGCGCTGTGGGCGCTGGGCGACCTGATCCGCGCCGGCAAGCTGCGCAGCTTCGGGCTGTCGAACTTCCGCGGCTGGCGCATCGCCGAAACCCTGCGCCTGTGCGAAAAGCTGGGCGTGCCGCAGCCGGTGGTGTGCCAGCCGTACTACAACATGCTCAATCGCGGCCCGGAGGTCGAGATCCTGCCGGCCTGCCAGCACTACGGCCTGGGCGTGGTGCCATACAGCCCGATCGCGCGCGGCGTGCTCACCGGCAAGTACCTGCCGGGCCAGGCGCCGGCCGCCGACACCCGCGCCGGGCGCGGCGACCGCCGCATCCTGGCCACCGAGTTCCGTGAAGAGTCGCTGCAGATCGCGCAGCGGCTGGTCGAGCACAGCGCCGCCCGCGGCGTGCAGCCGGGCCATTTCGCCACCGCCTGGGTGCTGGCCAATCCGGTGGTGACCGGCGTCATCGCCGGCCCGCGCACGCTGGCGCAGATGGACGACTACTACGCGGCGCTGGATGTCACGATCACGCCCGAGGACGAGGCGCTGGTGGACAGCTGGGTCACGCCGGGCCACGCCTCGACCCACGGCTACAACGATCCCAACTATCCGTTCCACGGCCGTCCGGTCGCGGCGGGCTGAATTCCGGCGAAGGGCGGGGCGCGCGCAGATGTCGCGCCTGGCGCCGGGGCATGTCAGGCGACAGGCCTGGTGACGCCTTGGCGGGATGCTTTCAGCGTGCCGCCGGCGCCGGTTCGGCGCTGATGCCGTGCAGCAGGATCTGTTCGGCCACGCCGGCGATGCCCAGCCGCGCGATGCGGCCGCGGCGTTCGGCGTCCACCATGCTGGTGATCACCGTGATCAGCAATTCGGTCAGCGCCGCCGCCGTCACGTCGACGCGGAACGCGCCTTCGCGCTGGCCGCGCAGGAAGAACGCGTCCAGCGTTTCCTGGTAGCCGGACCAGCTGTCCATGATGTCCGGCTGCATCTCCATGTCGGGCTTCCAGTTGTACATCAGGAAGACCGTCAATTCCTTGTGCGCCAGGTGCTGTTCGATCAGGTTGCGCAAGGCCTCGCGCGGCGGCGCGGCGTCCAGCCGGGAATCGGCCAGCGTCTGCTTCATGACCTGCGCGCCATGCGTCATCAGCCGCGTCACCAGCTGATCGCGCGTCTGACAGAAGCGGTACAGCGTCGCCTTGCTCACCCCCACCGCCTTGGCCAGCTCCTGCAAGGTGCCGCGGGGGTGGTCGACCATCGCCTGGGCCAGCGCAATCAACAGCCGTTCGTGCCCGATATCCTCAGACATCGCGTTTCCTTCCTCATTGTTCCGCTCATGGGATAGCTATTGGAGCATGAGCGATTCAATTTGCGCAAATTTTCGCAAAATTGACAAGTTAAGAGTTGTTAAGCACTCAAAAGGTACTTAACAGAATTAAATGAATCATTATTGATTCAAAATGATCTTCAAGATACCATTCGACTCTTATTGAGTTCAAGACGCCGTGGGCGGGAGGTATCGAAATGAGCAAGCATCAACCCTGGCGTTGGCCTGTCGCGGTGGCGGCCGCCGCCGTTCTGTTGGCCGGTTGCGGCGGCGAGGCCGGGCCGACCGCCGCCGCCGAGCCCCGCGCCGTGCAGGCAGTGGCGGTGCAGCCACAGCGCTACACGCTGGCCAGTTCGCTGCCGGGCCGGGTCGAGCCGGTGCGGGTGGCCGAGGTGCGGGCGCGGGTGGCCGGCATCGTGCTCAGCCGCGAGTTCGAGGAAGGCGCCGACGTCAAGGCCGGCGACGTGCTGTTTCGTATCGACCCGGCGCCGTTCAAGGCGGCCCTGTCGCGCGCCGAGGGCGACCTGGCCAAATCCGAGGCCGCGCTGTCCGAGGCCCAGGCGGTGGTGCGGCGCTATACCCCGCTGGTCAAGATCGAGGCCGTCAGCCAGCAGGACTTCGACACCGCCACCGCGGCGCTCAAGAGCGCCCAGGCCGCGCGCCGCTCGGCCCAGGCCGACGTCGAGACCGCGCGCCTGAACCTGGACTACGCCACCGTCAAGGCGCCGATCTCGGGCCGCATCGGCCGCGCCCAGGTCACCGAGGGCGCGCTGGTGGGCCAGAACGAGGCCACCGTGATGGCCAAGGTCCAGCAGCTCGATCCCATCTACGTCGACTTCACCCAGCCGGTGGCCGACATGCTGCGCACGCGCACCGCCATGCAGACCGGCGAGCTGGGCCAGGAAGAGGGCGCCGCCATCTCCATCAGCATCGACGGCACCGACCGCAGCCGCAATGGCCGCCTGCTGTTCTCGGATATCGCGGTGGACCGCGGCACCGGTCAGGTGTCGCTGCGCGGCGAGTTCGCCAATCCCGACGTGCTGCTGCTGCCGGGCATGTATGTGCGGGTGCAGACCCGCCAGGGCGTGGACCCCGACGCCATCCTGGTGCCGCAGCGCGCGGTGGTGCGCAGCACCGACGGCAAGCCGCAGGTGCTGGTGGCGGGCCCGGACGACGTGGTCGAGACGCGCGCCGTGCGCACCGGCACCATGCGCGGCGCCGACTGGCACATCGTCGAAGGCCTGGCGGCCGGCGACCGCGTCATCGTCGGCGGCGTGAGCGCCGCCGTGCCCGGCCAGAAGGTCAGCGTGACGCTGGTGCCGCAGGCCGACAAGGTCGCGGCCGCGCCGGTCGCGGACGCCGTGGCGCGGCACTGATGGCCATGTCGCCCCTTCCTTCCTCTTGCCCGCAGGGCCGGCCGTTGCGGCGGCCGGTCTCCCTGCGCCGCTCATCCTTCCGAGGATAGATCATGTCCAGGTTTTTCATCGACCGCCCCAAATTCGCGTGGGTGGTGGCTCTCTTCATCTCGCTCGCCGGCCTGCTGGCGATTCCCTCGCTGCCGGTGGCGCAGTTCCCGGTGGTGGCGCCGCCCCAGGTGACCATCAACGCGACCTATCCCGGCGCGTCCGCCAGCACCCTGGTGGACTCGGTGACCAGCGTCATCGAGGAGGAACTGAACGGCGCCAAGCACATGCTGTACTACGAGTCGTCCAGCAGCTCCAGCGGCAGCGCCGAGATCACCGTCACCTTCCAGCCCGGCACCGATCCGGCGCTGGCGCAGGTGGACGTGCAGAACCGCATCAAGAAGGCCGAGGCGCGCCTGCCCACGGCCGTGACGCAGCAGGGCCTGCAGGTCGAGCAGGCCAGCTCCAACTTCCTGATGATCTACGCCCTGACCTACAAGGGCGAGGACGCCGGCAAGGACGTGGTGGGCCTGTCCGACTACGCCGCGCGCCACGTCAACAATGAGATCCGCCGTGTCGACGGCGTGGGCAAGGTGCAGTTCTTCGGCGCCGAGGCGGCCATGCGGGTCTGGATCGACCCGCAGAAGCTGCTCGGCGTGGGCCTGTCGGTGGCCGACGTCAATGCCGCTATTGCCGCGCAGAACGTGCAGGTGCCGGCCGGCAGCTTCGGCAGCCGCCCCGGTTCGCCCGAGCAGGAGCTGACCGCCACGCTGGCGGTCAAGGGCACGCTGGACACGCCCGAGGAATTTGGCCGCATCGTGCTGCGCGCCAACGCCGACGGCTCGTCGGTGCGGCTGGCCGACGTGGCGCGCATGGAGGTCGGGCGCCAGAGCTATGACTTCGAGACCCGCCTGAACGGTCGCAAGGCGGTGGGCGCGGCGGTGCAGCTGGCGCCGGGCGCCAACGCCATCGACACGGTCAAGTCCGTCAAGGCGCGCCTGCAGGAGCTGTCGGCCTCGTTCCCCGAGGACGTCGCCTATTCGGTGCCGTTCGACACCTCGCGCTTTGTCAGCGTGGCCATCGAGAAGGTGGTGCACACGCTGCTGGAAGCCATGGTGCTGGTGTTCCTGGTGATGTTCCTGTTCCTGCAGAACGTGCGCTACACGCTGATTCCGGCCATTGTGGTGCCGGTCTGCCTGCTGGGCACGTTCGCGGTGATGTCGGTGCTGGGCTTCTCGGTCAACATGATGACCATGTTCGGCATGGTGCTGGCCATCGGCATCCTGGTGGACGACGCCATCGTGGTGGTCGAGAACGTCGAGCGCATCATGGCCGAGGAAGGGCTGTCGCCGCGCGAGGCCACCATCAAGGCCATGGGCCAGGTGTCGGGCGCCATCGTCGGCATCACCATGGTGCTGGCGGCCGTGTTCCTGCCGCTGGCCTTCATGAGCGGCTCGGTGGGCGTGATCTACCGCCAGTTCTCGTTGTCGCTGGCGGTGTCGATCCTGTTCTCGGGCTTCCTGGCGCTGACCTTCACGCCGGCGCTGTGCGCCACCTTCCTCAAGCCGATCCCCAAGGGGCATCACGAGGAAAAGCGCGGCTTCTTCGGCGCCTTCAACCGCTTCTTCACGCGCCTGACCAGCCGCTTCGAGGCGCTCAATTCGCGGCTGGTGCGCCGCACCGGGCGCTACATGGTGGTCTACGGCGCCATCGTGGCGATGCTGGGCGTGCTGTATGCGCGCCTGCCGGAATCGTTCGTGCCGCCGGAAGACCAGGGCTACGTCATCGTCGACATGCAGCTGCCGCCAGGCGCGACCCATCTGCGCACCGACAAGGTGGTGGCGGATGTCGAGCAGCACCTGATGTCGCTGGACGCCATGGGCGACGCCTTCACCGTGATGGGCTTCAGCTTCTCGGGCACCGGCCAGAGCGCCGGCATCGCTTTCCCGACCCTGAAGGACTGGTCCGAACGCGGCAAGGGCCAATCGGCCAATGACGTGGCCGACAGCGTCAACGGCCGCTTCGCGGCGATCGACGACGGCGCGGTCATGGCCGTCAACCCGCCGCCCATCGAGGGCCTGGGCAATTCGGGCGGCTTCGCGCTGCGCCTGCAGGATCGCGGCGGCGTGGGCCGGGCGGCGCTGACGGCGGCGCGCGACGAGCTGCTGACCAAGGCCAACAGCTCGCCGGTGATCGCCTACGCCATGATGGAAGGCCTGGCCGATGCGCCGCAGCTGCGCCTGGACATCGACCGGCAGAAGGCCGAGGTGCTGGGCGTGGGCTTCGACGTGATCAATACCGCCATCTCGTCGGCCTACGGCTCGGCCACGGTGAACGACTTCGCCAATGCCGGCCGCCTGCAGCGCGTGGTGGTGCAGGCCGATGTGCGCGACCGCATGACGCCCGAAAGCGTGCTGCAGCTGAACGTGCCCAACAAGTCGGGCGGCATGGTGCCGCTGTCCGCCTTCGTCCAGACCCGCTGGGAGAACGGGCCGGTGCAGATCTCGCGCTACAACGGCTATCCGTCGTTCAAGATCGCGGGCGACGCCCGGCCGGGCCACAGCACCGGCGAGGCCATGGCCGAGATCGAGCGCATCGCCTCGGAGTTGCCGGCCGGCATCGGCTACCAGTGGACCGGGTTGTCGCTGCAGGAGAAGTTCGCCGGCGCGCAGGCCCCGATGCTGTTCGCGCTGGCGTTCCTGGTGGTGTTCCTGCTGATGGTGGCGCTGTACGAAAGCTGGGCCATTCCGGCCTCGGTGATGCTGATCGTGCCGATCGGCGCGCTCGGCTCGGTGCTGGCGGTGACGGTGCTGGGCATGCCCAACGATGTGTACTTCAAGGTCGGCCTGATCACCATCATCGGCCTGGCCGCCAAGAACGCCATCCTGATCGTGGAGTTCGCCAAGAGCCTGCGCGAGCAGGGCCACACGCTGATCGACGCCGCGGTCGAGGCGGCCAAGCTGCGCTTCCGGCCGATCGTGATGACCTCGCTGGCCTTCATCCTGGGCGTGGTGCCGCT
Organism: Achromobacter sp. 2789STDY5608615; assembly: GCF_001298995.1. NCBI lineage: Bacteria > Pseudomonadati > Pseudomonadota > Betaproteobacteria > Burkholderiales > Alcaligenaceae > Achromobacter > Achromobacter sp. 2789STDY5608615. Next base: position 38,057 of record NZ_CYTY01000019.1, on the reverse strand, counting down.
GGCGCTGGCCAGCGGGGCCGGCGGCGCCAGCCAGCGCGCGCTGGGCGTGGGCGTGATCGGCGGCATGTTGAGCGCGACCCTGCTGGGGGTGATCTTCGTGCCGGTGTTTTTCGTGTGGGTGCTGTCGTGGATCAAGGCCAAGCGGGCGGCAACGCCGGCCGCCGCCGCCGCGACGCAGGAGTGAATCTGATGAAACCGACTTTTATCTTCTCGCGGCTGGCCGCCGCGGTCCTGGCCGCCGTCCTGGCCGGCTGCTCGATGGCGCCGAGCTACCAGCGGCCCGAGGCGCCCGTGCCCACGACCTGGAACGCGCCCGCGGCGGGGGGGGGCGCGCCGTCGGCCGCCGCCACGCTGGACTGGCAGTCGTTCGTCACCGACGACGGCCTGCGCCGGCTGGTGACGCTGGCGCTGGACAACAACCGCGACCTGCGCCAGGCGCTGCTGAACATCGAGGCGGCGCGGGCCCAGTACCGGGTGCAGCGCGCCGAACGCCTGCCGGGCATCAACGCGCAGGGCAGCGGCACGCGCCAGCGGGTACCGGGCGACCTGAACAGCAGCGGCAGCGCCGGCGTGCAGAGCAATTACCAGGCGGGCATCGGCCTGACGTCTTTCGAGATCGACCTGTTCGGCCGCGTGCGCAGCCTGTCGGACGCGGCGTTGCAGGAATACCTGGCCACCGAGGCCACGGCCCGCAGCGCCCAGATCAGCCTGGTGGCCGAAGTGATCCAGGCCTACCTGGCGCGCGACAGCGCGCTGCGCCGCCTGCAGGTCACGCGCCAGACCCTGGAAAGCCGGGAGGCCTCGCTCGGCCTGACCGCCAAGCGGCGCCAGGCCGGCTCGGCCACGGCGCTCGACTACCAGGAAGCGCTGGGCCTGGCCGAACAGGCGCGCGCCGACCTGGAGCGCATCGACCGCGAAGCGCGCCAGGCCGGCAATGCGCTGGCGCTGCTGGTGGGCGTGGGCGACCTGGGGCCGTTCCTGCCCAAGGGGCTGGCCGAGGGGCCGATGCTGGTGCAGGAGATCGCCGCCGGGGCGCCGTCCGAATTGCTGGAGCGGCGGCCCGACATCCTGGCGGCCGAACACCAGCTGCAATCGCGCAACGCCAGCATCGGCGCGGCGCGGGCGGCGTTCTTTCCGAGCATCTCGCTGACCGGCATGTTCGGCAGCTCCAGCGCCGAGCTGTCGAATCTGTTCGACTCGGGCCAGCGCGCCTGGTCGTTCGCGCCGCAGATCACGCTGCCGATCTTCGCCGGCGGCCGCAACACCGCCAACCTGGACCTGGCCAACGCGCGCAAGGACATTGCCGTGGCGCAGTACGAGAAGACCGTGCAGTCGGCCTTCCGCGAGGTGGCCGACGCGCTTGCCGCCACCGACACGCTGCGGCGCGAGGAGGCTTCGCGGCTGGCGTTGACGCAGTCCAGCGCGCAGGCCATGCAGCTGTCCGAGGCGCGCTATCGCGGCGGGGTCGACAGCCACCTGCGCTACCTGGATGCGCAGCGCCGCGCCTATGCCGACCAGCTGTCGTACATCGAGGTGGCGACGCAGCGGCAGGCGGCATTGGCGACGCTGTTCAAGGCGCTGGGCGGCGGCTGGCTGCCGTCGGCGCCGGGGCCCGCCGCGCCGGGGGCGGACAAGGCCTCCGCCGCGGACAGCGCGCCGGCGCGCGGCTGAGCGCCGGCCGCTCGCGCGGTGCAAGCGCCTAGGCCTTGCGCAGGTTGGCGCCCGCCGGCGGCGCCGCGCCATCCTGCGCGGCGCTGCGCCCGCCGCGTCCGATCAGCCACACGCACAGGGCCGACACCACGCCCGAGAACAGCACGTACAGGCAGATCAGCCACGGCTGGCCATTGCCGGTCTTGAGCAGCGCGGTGGCGATGATGGGCGTGATGCCCGAGGCGAAGATGCCCGAGAACTGGTAGACGAACGAGATGCCGGTGTAGCGCACCTTGGCGTCGAACAGCTCGCAGAACAGGGCCGCCTCCGGCCCGTAGACGGCGGCGTAGAAGATGCCGAACGGAATGATGATGGCCAGCCACACCAGCATCACGCTGCCCTGGCTGTTGAGCATCAGCCAGAAGCCGGGGAAGGCCGCCACCGCCGTGATCAGCGAGCCCCAGAAATACACGCGGGTGCGGCCGATGCGGTCGGACAGCCGGCCGAAGTAGGGGATGGTGAAGCACATCACCAGCGCCGCCGCCATCACCCCGGTCAATGCTTCGGTGCGGGTGATCTGCAGCGTCTGGGTCAGGTACGAGATCGAGAACACGCCGAAGACATTGAAGAACACGCCGTCGATGTAGCGCGCGCCCATGCCCTTGGCGACGTTGCCGGGATAGCGGCGGATCATGTCCATGAACGGGATGCGGCTTTCGGCGTTGTCGCGCTTGACCGCGGCGAACTCGGGCGTTTCCTTGATGTTCAGGCGGATGTACATGCCGACCCCGACCATCGCGGCCGAGGCCAGGAACGCCAGGCGCCAGCCCCAGGCCATGAACTGCTCGTCGGTCAGCAGCGTCGACAGCAGCGCCACCGTGCCGGACGCCAGGCACAGGCCGATCGCCAGGCCGATCTGCGGCAGCGAGGCGTAGTAGCCCTTCTTTTCGGGCGGGGCGTATTCGTAGGCCATCAGCACCGCGCCGCCCCATTCGCCGCCCAGGCCGATGCCCTGGAACACGCGCAACAGCAGCAGCAGGATCGGCGCCCAGATGCCGATGCTGTCATAGGTGGGCACCAGGCCGATCAGGAAGGTCGACACGCCCATGATCATCAGCGTCATCACCAGCATGCTTTTCCGGCCGATGCGGTCGCCGAAATGGCCGAACACCAGCCCGCCCAGCGGGCGCGTGATGAAGCCCACCGCGAAGGTGGTGTAGGCCAGCATGGTCGAGACCAGCGGGTCGCCAGTGGGGAAGTACAGCTTGTTGAACACGATGCCGGCGACCACGCCGTACAGGAAGAAGTCGTACCACTCGATGGTGGCGCCGATCAGCGACGCGGCGACGACTTTGCGCACCGCGGTTTCGTTCTGCTTGGCCATGCCTGTCTCCTTTGGGGGAAGCGGGTGGCGCTCTGCGGCGCCGCTCCGCGGGTTGCGGTCAGCTCATGTCATGCCGCCTGTTGCAATACCGGCTGCGCCTGGACGCGCGGCCGCGCCGCGTGCAGGTCCTGCAGGATGAAATCGGCCGCGCGCTCGGCCAGCATCACCACCGGCACGTTGGTGTTGCCCGAGACCAGCGTCGGCATGATGGAGCAATCCACCACCCGCAGCCCGCTCACGCCGTGCACCCGCAGGCGCTCGTCGACCACCGCCAGGGGGTCTGCGCGCGGGCCCATCTTCGCGGTGCCCGACGGGTGGAAGATGGTGGCGCCGTACTCGCGGCAGAAATGCAGGATCTCGTCGTCGCCCTGCACCTCGGGCCCGGGCCGGAATTCGCGCTTCATCAGGCCGGCCAGCGGTTCGGTGGCGGCCAGCCGGCGCGCGTACTTGACCGCTGCCACCGTCATGCGCCGGTCCAGCTCGGTGGACAGGTAGTTGGGCTGCATGGCGGGCGCCTCGAACGGATCGGCGCTGCGCAATTGCACGGTGCCGCGCGAGGACGGCCGCAGCTGGCACACCGAATAGGTGCAGCCCGAGAACGGATGCACCTTGCCGCCGGCCATGTCGGCCGACAGTGTGGCGAAATGGAATTGGGTGTCGGGCGTGGCGCTGGCCGGATCGACGCGGCAGAACAGGCCGCCCTGGTTGATGCCCACCGCCAGCGGCCCGCCGCGGAACAGCAGCCATTGCAGCCCCATCGCGGCGCGGCCGTGCAGCGTGCGCAGCTGGTCGTTGGTGGTGATGGGCCGGCGCGTCTCGTAGATGAGGCGGATCTGCAGGTGGTCCTGCAGGTTCTCGCCCACGCCCGGCAGGTCGCGCACCACGCCGATGCCGAAGCGGCGCAGCAGCGCGGCCGGGCCCACGCCCGAAAGTTGCAGCAGTTGCGGCGATTGCAGCGCGCCGGCGCACAGGATCACCTCGCGGCGGGCGCGCAGGGTGCGCACCTGGCCGTCCTGGCGATAGCGCACGCCGCAGGCGCGGCTGCCCTCGAACAGGATCGCCATGGCGTGCGCGCCGGTCTCCACCCGCAGGTTGGCGCGGCCGCGCGCCGGACGCAGGTAGGCCACGGCGGTGGAGCAGCGGCGGCCGTTGCGGGTGGTCAGCTGGTAGTAGCCCACGCCTTCCTGGTCGCCGGTATTGAAGTCGCGCACATGCGGCAGGCCGAGCGCGCCGGCGGCGCCGATCAGGCCTTCGACCAGCGGATGCGGCGTCTTGATGGAGGTGGCGTTCAGCGGCCCCTCGGTGCCGCGCGTGGCGCCCGCGCCGAGATCATTGTTTTCCAGCTTGCGGAAGTAGGGCAGGCACTCGTCCCAGCTCCAGCCGGGGTTGCCGGCGGCGGCCCAGTCGTCGTAGTCGCGCCGCTGGCCGCGGATGTAGATCAGGCCGTTGATGGCGCTGGAGCCGCCCAGCGTGCGGCCGCGCGGCCAGTAGATGCGGCGGTTCAGCATGTTGGGGTCGGGCTCGGTGTAGTAGCCCCAGTTCAGCACCTTGTGAAACATGGTCTTGCCGTAGCCGATGGGGGTGTGGATCCACGGCGAGCGGTCCGGCGGCCCCGCCTCCAGCAGGCACACGCTGTGCTGGCCGCTGGCGCTCAAGCGGTTCGCCAGCACGCAGCCGGCGGAACCGGCCCCCACCACGATGTAGTCCACGGCATCGGACATGTCTGTTTCCTCCTTGGCCTGGCCGTGCCGTGACGCGGGGAGTCCCTCGTCCGGACGGCGCGTTTACCCTGCTTGCCGCGCCGCCGGGCACTTATATACTGGCCTGATGCGAGGGGGCGCGGCGACGCGCAAAGGTTCCGTATCTGTGGCGATTCTAGGAAGCCGCCACGGGAAAGAAAGCGCGGCAAGCGCGGGAACGGCGAAATGGCACAGAACATGGATCTTCGGTTTCAAAATCGCAGTGCAGCATCGGCGCGGACGCCCGACGCCGACGAACCGCAGGATGCCTCGCGCTCGCTGCGCGCGCTGCTGGTGCTGGACTACCTGGCCCGCGCTCAGCATCCGCCCACGCTGGCGCAACTGGCGCAGCGCCTGGATATGCCCAAGTCCACCTTGATGCGCTTGCTGGCGTCGATGCAGCGCGCCGGTTTCGTCGCCGCCACGCCCACTGAAAACGGTTTCGTGCCGGGGCCGCAGGCCACCGCGCTGGCGCTGTCCATGCTGCACGCCTCGGCCTTCACGCGCGCCTGCCGCGCGGTGCTGGCGCAGCTGGTCGGCAAGCTGGGTGAAACCTGCAATCTCACCGCGCCCGACGGCGACCAGGTGATCTACATGGAGCGGGTCGAGACCACCGAACCGCTGCGCCTGTTCTTCGCGGTCGGCAGCCACGTGCCGATGCATTGCACCGCCAGCGGCAAGCTGTTTCTGGCGTCGATGAGCCGGTTGGAGCGCGGCCGGGTGCTGGCGCGCCTGCCGCTGACGCGCAACACGCCGCGCACGCTGACCGACCCGGCGCGGCTCGAAGACGAACTGGAACGGCTGGCCACGCGCGGCATCGGCATCGACAACGAGGAGTTCGTGCGCGGCATGAGCGCGGTGGCGGTGCCGGTGCGCGACGCGCAGGACCGCGTGGTGGCGGCGGTGGCGTGCCACGCGCCCACCGCGCGGTTGATGCTCGACGACCTGCTGCGCGCGGTGCCGGTGCTGCAGGGCGCGGCGCAGTCGATGAGCGCGGTGCTGGCCGAGCACCGGCCGGGCGGTTGAGGGCGTCGAGCCGCGAACCCTAGCCCGGCAGCGCGGCCGCCCGCCGCCAAGCCAGCGCCAGCACGGCCGCCGCGCCCGCCGTCAACGTCGCCAGCATCGCGACCGGACCGGCCACATCGAGCAGGATCCCGGCCGCCAGTGGCGCGGCGATGCGCGTCAGTGCGAACAGGCTGGACTGGATGCCGTAGTCCAGCGCCTGCAGGCCCGGCCGCGCGTGCGACATCATCAGGCCGAACGCCAAGGCGGCGGTGGCGCCCATGGCTGCCGCCACCATCATGGCGCAGGCCGCCAGCACTGCCGGCGCCGCGTTCAGGCCGATTGCCAGCGTCAACGCCAGCAACGCGGCGGCCCCGGCGCCGGCGTGCAGCCGCACCGCGCGGCCCGCACCCAGGCGCTTGAGCAGCCGCGCGCCCGCGATGCTGGCCACGGCGCCGATCGCGCCGCCCGCGACGCCGACCAGCCAGGCCACGCGTTGCGGCGCCAGCCCCTGGTCCAGCAGCAGCGGCTTCAGATAGAACCAGCCGGCGCCGATGAAGGGGAACAGCAGGGCCAGCAGCGGCAGCCAGCGGCGGCTCGCGGGCAGGCGCAGGTAAGCGATGGCGTGGCGCGTGGCCGAGGTAGCGTTGGTGGCGGACAGGGGCGCGCAGGGTTGCCCCTGTGCGTCATCCCGCGTCGATGCGAAGGCCTTGTCGACGTGTGCATCGCGCGGGGCGACCGCATCGTCGTTGGCTCGCTCGGCATGCATGGCGTCCATGGTTTCCCGCAGCAGCAAGGTCAGCGCCGCGCCCAGCGCCAGCGCGCCGGCCATGATCAGGAACGGCGCCTGCCAGCCCCAGCGCGCCTGCGCCAGCAGCATCAGGCCGCCGCCAACGATCGCGCCCAGGCACAACGCCATCGAGCGGATGCCACCCGCCGAGGCGCGGCCAGCCGCGGGCAACACGCGGATCGCCAACGCGTTGACGGGCACGTCGGCCCAGGTGCCGGCCAGCGCGGCGGCGGCCGCCAGCGCGAACAGCATGGCGCCATCGTTCAACAGGTCGCGCCAGCCCAGCGCCAGCAGCACGGCGGCGTAGGCCAGCAGCAGCGCCACCGTCCAGCGCCGATAACCGCCACGGCTGGCGCCGCGCCGGTCCAGCGGCATCGCCAGCAGGAACTTGAACACGGTCGGCAGGCTGGCCAGCTGGAACAGGCCGATGGCGGTGCCGGACCAGCCGTGCTGGCGCAGCACCAGCGGCAGGCCCAGCCACAGATAGACGCCCGGCGCGGTCAGCGCCAGGTTGAGCCAGCCGAACAGGGCCTGGGCCAGGCCGTGGCGCAGGCGCGGCGTCATGGCGCGGCCCGGCGCGCCGACAGCACATGCAGCGGCGCCAGCGGAAAGCGGTCGGCGTCGAAGCCGCGCACCTCGGCGAAGCCGGCGGCGCGCAGCGCGTCGGCCAGTTCCCCCTGGCGCGTGACGCGCCGGCCCAGCAGCAGCATCGGCAGGTAATAGCGCAGCACGCGCGCGGCGGCCTCGGCGTCATCCGGGATTTCGGCGTGCGCCATCACCAGCAGGCCGCCCGGCGCCAGCGCATCGTGCATCTTGCGGATCGCGGCGGCGGCGTCGGGCACGAAATGCAGCACCGACGAGCACCAGATCAGGTCGTAGCCGGCGCCGATATCGGCCGTGGCCAGGTCACCGCCCACGGCCGCCATGCGCTCCGCCAGCCCGGCGGCGGCGATGTTCTCGCGCGCCACGGCGGCGGTCTCGGGCCAGTCGAACACCACGCCGCTGGCGTGCGGGCGGTCCTGCACCAGCGCGATGCCGATCAGGCCCGGACCGCCGCCCAGGTCGAGGATGCGGCGGGCCGCATCGGCGCCGGGCACGCACGCGACCGCCTCGCGCGCCGCCGCCACGGCCAGGGCGCGTTGCTCCTGGCCGATCTGCACGCGCGCCGCGTTGGCCCATGCGCCGGCCTCGGACGGGGCGGCCGGGGTGGCCAGTGCGGCGGCGGGATCCTGGCGCAGCCGTTGCGCCAGCTGCTCGCCGGACTACGCCAGCGAGCGGCGCCGGTAGCGCCAGGCGTCGCCGCAGTAGTGGGGTCGTCCCGCCACGAAGTGGTCGCGCGCGGTGGCCGCGCAGCGGTAGAGCGGCGGCGCGCCGGCGATGCGGTGCAGCAGGCGCAGGCTCCACAGCATGTCCAGCAGGTGCTCGGCGGCGGCGGGGCGCAGCGCCAGCGCCTGCGCGATTTGCGCGGCGCTGGCCGGCGCCAGCAGGTGCGCGAACAGGCCCAGTTCCAGGGCGGCGTCGAGGGCGGCGGTTTCGACCGGCGCGGCGGCCAGGTCCCAATAGCGTTGCAGGGGCAGGGGGGAAGTCGGCATGGCGGGTTCCTTGGGATGCGGTTCAAAGGCGCCAGGTCAGGCGCAGGCCCACTTCGCGCGGCGGGCTGTAGACGGTGACGATGCCGTTCTGGTAGCCCACCGCGTCGTAGCGGCGGTTGGCGAGGTTGTTGACGTAGGCGGCGATCTCGACCTGCCGCACGGTGACGCCGGCCGCCAGGTTGACCAGCGCGTAGCCGTTGCGGCGGTAGCGGTTGGCGGCGTCCAGATAGACCGGGCCGGTGCCGCTGAGCGAGGTCTGCGCGTACCAGCCGGCGGGGGCGTCGTAGCGCGCGGTCAGGTGGCCGTTCAGGCGCGGCGCGAACGGGTTCTGGTTGCCGCTGTAGTCGTTGGCGCCATCGCGGAAGTGGCTGAAGCGGGTGCGGTTCAAGCCCAATCCGGTCTGCAACGACCAGCCCTGGCCCAGCAGGTATTCGAGCTCGAATTCCGCCCCGATCGAACGCGCCGACGCGGCGTTGGTGACGTACACCAGGCCCGGCAGCGGCATCTGCTGCACCTGCATGTTGTCGACCGTCATCACGTAGAACGCGGCGGCGTAGCGCAGGCGGTTGCCGGGCAGCCAGCCCTTGGCGCCGATCTCGTACGCGCGCAGCGTTTCCGGCTGGTAGGCGGCGTAGTCGGCGGCCGGCGAAAACACGTTGTAGCCGCCCGCGCGAAAGCCATCCGCGACCGAGGCGTAGACCTGCTGGCGCGGCGCGAAGGCGTATTGCAGCGCCAGCTTGGGCGTGACGCGGGTCCAGTCGGCGCGGCGCGCGCTGTCGCCTTGCGGCGTGAAGCGCACGGCGTCGCGCTCGACGCGGGCGCCGGCCTCCAGGGTCCAGCGCTCGGCCAGCGGCACGGTCCAGTGGGTGAAGGCGGCGCCGGACTGGCCGCGCAGCCGCACCACGCTTTCGGTCAGGCCGCGCGGCATCTTCTGGGTGTTGCGCAGGTCATGGTCGTCGCCGTCGGCGTACAGCCCCGCCAGCCAGTGGGCGCGGCCCAGCGCGCCCTCCAGCCGCAGCTCCTGCGACAGATTGCGGAAATGGTGGTCGCGGGCGATGTGCAGCAGGTCGGCGGGCTGGAAATCGGTGTCCTGCTGCACGCGGTCGCGCAGGTCGTTCCAGGCCGTCACCGACGTCAGGCGCAGGCCGCCGTCCAGATCGTGGCGCAGCGACAGCGACGCGCTGCGGCCGATGGACCGGTTCCAGCTCGGCGTGCCGGACGCCACGGTGGCGCGCGAGGCCATGGGCGATCCCCACAGCGCGGCGCCGTCGCGGTAGTTGATCTGCGCATAGCGCAAGGTGGCGTCGGTGCGCGCCGACGGCGTCCAGCGCAGCGCCAGCTTGCCGTTGCGCAGTTCGCGGTCGTCCTCGCGCCGGCCGGTGTAGGTGTTGTCGATGAAGCCGTCCTGGCCGCGCCAGGCGCCGGCCACGCTGGCGTAGAGCGTGTCGTCGATGATCGGCCCGCTCAGGTCGAAGCGCAGCATGCGCAGGTCGCGGCTGCCCACGGTGGTGGAGACGCTGCCGCGCAGGCTGTCGCCCGGCTGGCGGGTATGGACGTTGATGACGCCGGCTTCCGCGTTGCGGCCATAGAGCGCCGATTGCGGGCCGCGCAGCACTTCGACGCGGTCGATGTCCAGCAACTGGTCGTCGAAGCCCTGCGCCATCAGCGTGGGCACGCCGTCCACCACCAGCAGGGTCGAGGTCGAGAACGAAAAGAAGTTGGCCGACAGGCCGCGCATCACGGCCGCATTGACGCCGGCCTGGCCGAACGGCTGGAACGTCAGGCCGGGCGTGATGCGCTGCAGGCCCGCCAGGTCGACGACGCCCTGGCTTTCGAGCATGTCGCCGTCGAACACCGACAGGCTGCCGGGCAGCGATTCGAGGGCGCGTTCCTGCTTGTCGGCGGTGACGGTGATGGCGGGCAGTTGCGCGGCGGTCTGCGCCAGTGCGGCGGGCGTGGCGCAAAGCCACAGCGCAACCCAGGCGGCGCGAGGGTGGGGAAGAGGGCGATTCATCGGGATTCCTGTGCAAGCAGTCACGGCGGCCGAACGCGCGGCGCCGTCCCGAAGATGGTATTTTCTTATGCGAACGAATATCATTAGCATTCATATGCGAACCGGATGGATTCGTATGCATTCCGGCGCATCCGCGCCCGGGCCGATTCCTGGCCCCCGTCCCGACGCCATCCCGGCCCCGTCCCGCCACCCGTCATCCGCCGTCGAAACCATGTCCCTGCGCATCTCCGCCACGCTCGCCCAACCCGGTCCGGCCGCCCGTCCCGGCTGGTCGCGGCTGGCGCTGCCGGCGGATCTGGGCGAGTGCGTGGCCGACCGCCTGGACCTGGGCGAGGGCCTGGCCCTAGTGCATTCGCAATACACCCCCGTGCGCGACCTGATCGAGGAGAACGCCGCCGCGCATGGTGGGCGCACGCTGGTCATCACGCTGGCCCTGGGCGGGGTCTCGGCCTATCGCGGCGCCGATGGCGCCGAGCTGGATTTCCGCGGTGGCCAGACCACGGTGACAGCGTTTCGCCGTCACCTGGGCGAGCGCCGCTACCTGGGCGGCAGCACCGTCTCGCAACTGCGCCTGCTGGTGGGCGAGGCGGCGCTGCGCCGCTATGCCGGCGAGGCCCAGGCCGAGGCGTTGTTCGGCGCCGGCGGCCTGCGGCGGCTGGCGCAGGGCCGCACCAGCGCCGACCTTGCCGCCGTCGCGGCCGAGCTGGCGCGGGCCAGCGACCCGCTGGACACCCACATCAAGGCGTTGACGCTGCTGTCGCGCCAGTTGCGCGCGCTGGCGCCGACGCCAGCGGCGGGCCGGTTCAGCCAGGCCGACATCGCCCGGCTGGAGCGGGCCCATGCGCTGATGCGCGAACAGATGGATCGCGAACTGACGGTGCAGTACCTGTGCCTGGCGACCGGGTTGAACGAATTCAAGCTCAAGCAGGGCTTTCGCGCGCTATACGGCGACAGCCCCATGCGGCTGCTGACCGGCATGCGCATGCGGCGCGCGTGGGAATTGCTGGAGACCGGATGCCAGGTGGCGCAGGCGGCCTATCAGGTGGGGTATCGCCATCCCGCCAACTTCAGCGCCGCCTTCACCCGTTTCCATGGCCGCGCGCCCAAGTCGGTGTTCGGCAAGCGGCGTTGACGCGGCGGGCAACGATGCCGTAGCCCTTCGCGCGTGGGCCTGTCGCCTGTCCTAGTGCGCCGCCCGCATCCGCCGCCGCGACACGCTTTCCCACCCGGCCACCAGCATCATTATCAGCGTCGTCAGGCCCCCGACCATCAGGTTGTCGGTGACGAACGCGATCGGCGCCAGCGCCGCCAGCAGCGCCAGCCCGATCACGTGCGACAGCGGGAAACGGCCATACACCACCGTCTTGTAGATGCCGTTGCCCAGCAGGTACAGCGCCGGGCCGCCGAGCAGCGCGGCCGCCGCCGCCGTGACGATGCGGCCGTCCGGATGCAGGATGACCAGTTCGTTGGCCACCGCCGAGACGATCACGCCGGCGATCAGGATCACGTGCACGTAGTGGAAGTAGGCCCCGACCCGGCCCGGATCGGCGTGGTGCGCGATGGCCTCGCTGCCGTCCTTGCTGCTGGTGTCGAAGTACACCCACCACATCGCCGCCGTGCCCAGGAACGCGGCCAGCAGCGCGATCAGCGTGGGCGCGTCCCAGTGCGGGTGCTCGCCCAGCGTGGCGCCGGTGATCAGCAGCGTCTCGCCCAGCGCCACGATCACGAACAGCTGGCAGCGTTCGGCCAGGTGGCCGCCCTCGATGGTCCACTCGCGGGTGCTGGAGCGGCCCATGCCGGGCAGCCAGAAGCCGGCCATGGGCGACAGGTATTCGCAGGCCACCGCCACGATCCACAACGCCAGCCGCGTATCGCCCGAGGACAGGCCGCCGGCGATCCAGAACACCGCCGAGATGCACAGCCAGCCCAGCATGCGGCGGAAGTTCGGCGCCAGCGGATGCGACGGCCCCAGGTGCAGCACCACGAACAGAGTGCGGCCCACCTGGATCAGCACGTAGCAGATAGCGAAGACCAGCCCGCTCTCGCCGAAGGCGCCCGGCAGCACCGCCGCCGCCACCAGCCCGGCCAGCATCACCGCGAACAGCATCAGCCGCATCGGCACCGCGTCGGGATCGAACCAGTTGGTGACCCAGCAGGTGTATTGCCAGCCCAGCCACACCGCGAACCACAGCACCAGCGTGTGCAGCGCGCCCATCGGGGTCAGGTCGTGCAGCAGGCTGTGCGACAGCTGCGTCACGGCAAAGACATAGACCAGGTCGAAGAACAGCTCGACAAAGGTGACGCGGGCCTCGTGGCCGTCGCGATGGCGCAGCAGATGGGCGCTGGCGAGAAATGTCATGGCGGCGCTTCCTGTCCGGTGGAGGGGCGTCGCCAGATTACTCCCGGCCGCGCGGGCCGATCGTAAATAATTCAAAAGACGTGGCGCGCCCGCGACGCCTCAGTGGCCGGCCGGCGTGTCGCCGTGTCCGCCCAGCTCGCGGTTGCGCGAGCGCACCAGCGCGGCGGCCAGCGCCGCCGCCACGGCCGCGATCACCGCGCCGGCCAGGAAGGTCACGCGGTAGCCGCCCGCCAGCGCCGCCACCGGGGCCGCGCCGGCGCCGGCCAGCGCCGCCGTGCGCGCCGCGGCCAGGCTGGCCAGCACCGCCAACCCCAGCGCGCCGCCCATCATGAAGGCGGTGTTGACCACGCCGGACGCCAGGCCCGACTGGCTCGGCTCGACGTCGCTCATGGCGGCCAGCAGCATCGGGTTGAAGGCGATGCCCGCGCCCAGGCCCAGCAGCAGCATGCCCGGCAGCACGTCGGCCGTGAAACCGCCGTCGACCGGCGCGCGCGCGAACAGCGCCAGCCCCAGTGCGGCCATCAGCAGCCCGGTGGCCAGCGGCCCGCGGATGCCAAAGCGCATCACCAGCTTGGCCGACAGCCCCAGCGAGAACGCCGCCATGATCAGGTTGGCCGGCAGGAACGCCAGCCCCACCTGCATGGCGTCATAACCCAGCACCAGCTGCATGTACAGCGCCGACACGAAGAACCACGCGAACATGGCCGCGGCCCACAGCACCCCGACCACGTTGGCGGTGGCCACGTTGCGCAGGCGGAACAGCGCCAGCGGCATCAGCGGCTCGGCCACGCGCGCCTCGATCGTCAGGAACAGCGCCATCAGCAGCGCGGCCGCGCCCAGCAGGCCGAGCGACTGCGCCGAGGTCCAGCCGGCCTCGTTGCCGTTGACCACGGCATACACCGCCAGCATCAGTGACGCGGTGACCGCCAGCGCGCCGGCCACGTCGAGCCGGCCGCCGCCGGCCGCGCCGCGCGCCGCCGGCAACAGCCGCAGGCACAGCGCATACACCACCGCGCCGATCGGAATGTTGACCAGGAAGATCCAGTGCCACGACAGCGTGCTGGTCAGCAGCCCGCCCAGCAGCACGCCCAGGCTGCCGCCGCCCGCACAGACGAAGCCGTACACGCCCATGGCGCGGGCGCGTTCGCCGGCCTCGGTGAAGAGATTCATGATGAGCGACAGCGACACCGCCGACACCACCGCGCCGCCCAGCCCCTGCGCGGCGCGCGCGGCGATCAGCAGTCCCTGGCCCCGCGCCAGCCCACAGGCCAGCGAGGCCACGGTGAACAGGACCAGGCCCGCCAGGAACATGCGCCGGTGGCCGAGCAGGTCGCCCAGCCGTCCGCCCAGCAGCAGGAAGCCGCCGAAGGTCAGCATGTAGGCGTTCACCACCCACACCAGCGAGGTCTCGGTGAAATGCAGGTCTTCGCGGATCGAGGGCAGGGCGACGTTGACGATGGTGGTGTCCAGCACGATCATCAATACGCCCAGGCACAGCACCATCAGTGCCCACCAGCGTTGCTTGCCCTGTATGCCATGCGTCATGGATCTCTCGCTCCATCCGCTTGTGGCGGATGCGGTTGTCAGTGGTTGAGCCGCCCGCCGCTGACCATCCACCGCGTGTCGTAGCGGTCGATCAGCGCGCCGTAGGCTTCGGCCCAGAAGGTTTTCTGGAGCGGCATGGTAACGCTGCCGCCCTCGGCCAGCATATCGAACACGCGTTGCGCGTCCGAGACCGTGGGGTAGGCCAGCGACAGCGCCATGCCCTGCTTGCCGGGGTAGGGATGGCCGGCGGTGGCGTCGCTGGCCATCAGCACCTGTTCGTCCAGCGCCAGGCGGGCGTACATGATGCGTTCTGTGTCTTCGCCGGACAGCGCCGGCATGGCGGCATCGGCGGGCGCATCCGCGTAGCGGACCATGGCTTCGACGCGGCCGCCGAGCACGCGTTCGTAGAAACGCATGGCCTCGGCGCAGTTGCCGTCGAAACTGAGGTAGGCGGAAAGTTGGGGCATGGCGGGTTCCTCCTTTGTGGCCGATCCTGATTCTCGCATCCATGGCGCCGTCCGGGAAACCTCTTATTGCCGCCGGTCCGAGCCCATCCCTATCATTCGCCACAGGATCAGGACTGATCCGCACGCACCGGCACGGCTTGGTGCGGCAGTGCCCCGCAGCAATGATTGCTGCCCGAACCTTCGTCTGGCTATAGAAGCCCCCGACTCACACGCAACGCGTGGTCGGGGGCTTTTTTGTTTTCCAAAACGTTGCAGGGAGATCGCATGCAAGTTTCACCGCCGCCGGACGCCACCGCGTCCGCGATCCACGTGGCCAGTGTGCAGACGGCCCCCGTCATGGGCGAGGTCGCCGCCAACGTGGCCCGTTCCATCGAGCTGGTCGAGCAGGCCGCCGCGCAGGGCGCGCGGCTGGTGGTGCTGCCCGAGCTGGCCAACACCGGCTACGTGTTCGCCAGCCGCCAGGAGGCCCACGCCCTGGCCGAAACCGTGCCCGACGGCCCCAGTTCGCAGGCCTGGATCGCGCTGGCGCAACGCCTGGGCATCTACCTGGTGGCCGGCATCGCCGAGCGCAGCGGCGGTCGGCTGTACAACGCCGCCGTCATCGCCGGCCCCGACGGCTACCTGGGCACCTACCGCAAGCTGCACCTGTGGGGCGACGAGAACCTGTTCTTCGAGCCGGGCGACCTGGGCCTGCCGGTGTTCCATACCGAATTCGGCCGGCTGGGCGTGGCGATCTGCTACGACGGCTGGTTCCCCGAGGTCTACCGCCTGCTGGCGCTGCGCGGCGCCGACATCGTCGCGGTGCCCACCAACTGGGTGCCGATGCCGGGGCAGACGCCCGACGGCCCGGCCATGGCGCATGCGCTGGCGGCGGCCGGCGCCCACAGCAACGGCCTGACGCTGGTGTGCGCCGACCGGGTCGGCGTCGAGCGCGGCCAGCCCTTCGTCGGCCGCAGCCTGATCGTCGGCTCGCAAGGTTGGACCGTGGCCGGCCCCGCCAGCCACGACCGCGAAGAGGTGCTGGTGGCGCCGGTGGATCTGGCCGCCTCGCGCCGCGCCCGGCAACTGAACGACTTCAACCACGTGCTGCGCGATCGGCGCCGCGACCTTTACGACGAACTGCTGGGCGCCGCCGAGGCGCCGCGGCAGCGTTGAATACAACGGCGGACAGCCGGCCCCCAAGGAGAAATCCCCATGAAAAACCCCACTTGCAGCTTCCTCATCCGACTTTCCTTCATCGCCGCGCTGACCGGCGCGGCGGGCGCGCATGCGGCCGAGCCCTTGCGCATCGGCGTGCCGGTCGGCCTGTCGGGCGCCAACAGCGTGGTCGCGCCCGGCGTGGTGCAGGCCTCGCAGCTGGCCGCCGATGAAATCAACGCCGCCGGCGGCATCCTCGGCCGCCAGGTGGTGCTGGAGATCGCCGACGACGCCTCGGGCGCGGTCGGCGCGCAGAAGGCCTACGACACGCTGGTGTTCCAGAAGAAGGTGGACGCCATCATCGCCATGGAAACTAGCGCGGCGCGCAACGCGGCGCTGCCCATCGTCTCGCGCGGCAAGGTGCCGTACATCTACACCTCGTTCTACGAAGGCCGCTCGTGCAACCGCTGGATGCACGTCAACGGCTGGGTGCCCGAGCAACAGGTGGCGCCGGTGGTGGACCACTTCATGAAGGAACGCGGCGCCAAGACCTTCTTCCTGGTCGGCAGCGACTACGCCTTCGGCCGCGGCATGCTCAAGTTCACCCGCGAATACATCGAGAAGCAGGGCGGGCGCGTGGTGGGCGAGGAATACCTGCCCATCGACGGCTCCGACTGGACCCCGGTGGTCTCGAAGATCCGCTCGGCCAACCCGGACGCGCTGATCAGCTCCACCGCCGGCGGCGGCCCCAACGTCAGCCTGGCCAAGCAGGTCAAGGCGGCCGGCCTGACCATGCCCTACGGCAACCTGGCGATCGACGAAGCCACCGCCAAGACCATGGGCGACACGGCGGTCGGCATGTACCTGTCGGCCTCGTACCTGACCAGCATCGATACGCCGCAGAACCGCAAGTTCCTCGACGGCCTGAAGGCCAAGTTCGGCGCCGACGCCAAGACCGCCAACGAGTTCTCGGGCCCGCAGTACGAAGCCTTCTTCCTGTACAAGGCGGCGGTCGAGAAGGCTGGCGGCACCGATTCGCAGAAGGTGGTGCAGGCGCTGAGCGAAGTGTCGTTCGACGGCCCGCGCGGCCCGGTCAAGATGGACCGCCAGCGCCACGCCGCCCTGACCATGCGGCTGGGCCAGGTGCAGCCGGACGGCTCCATCAAGATCCTGCAGACCTTCAACCAGGTCGATCCGGGCGCGCAGTGCCCCGACCTGAAGTAACGCGCTAAGCCACACCCTGCGCGCCGCCGGTTCGCCGGCGGCGCAGGAGAACACAATGGGTTTGATGCTGGACATCCTGAGCACGGCCGCCATGCTGTTCATCGTGACGGCCGGGCTGATGATCATTTTCGGCGTGATGAAGATCGTCAATTTCGCCCACGGCGCCATCATCACGCTGGGCAGCTACGCCGCCCTGGTGGTGACGCGGCTGGGGCTGGACCCGTGGCTGGCGCTGCCGTGCGCGCTGGCGGCGGGCGTGCTGGTGGGCATGCTGGTCGAGCGCCTGATCGTGCAGCCGCTGTACAAGCGGCCGCTGGACGCCATCCTGGCCACCTGGGGCCTGGGCATCGTGATCGGCCAGCTCATCACCATGGCCTTCGGCCGCGAGGTGCAGTTCGCCGACGCGCCGATCCAGGGCGCGGTGCCGTTCCTGGGCACCGAATACTCGGCCTACCGGCTGTTCCTGGTGCCGGGCGCGCTGCTGCTGTACGTGGCGCTGACGCTGCTGCTGAACGGCACGCGCTTCGGCGTGCGGACCCGCGCCGTCATCATGAACGAGGACCTGGCGCGCGGCCTGGGCATCAACGCCGAACGCATCCGCTTCACCACCTTCGCGCTCGGCGCGGGGCTGGGGGCGCTGGCCGGCGCGCTCATCACGCCGCTGTCCAGCGTCGATCCGAACATGGGGCTGCCGTGGCTGGTCAGCGCCTTCATGCTGGTGATGGTGTCGGGCAACTCGATCACCGCGCTGCTCCTGACCTGCCTGGTCTATGGCGCCTGCCAGGTGCTGGTGGGCGTGTTCATCAGCCCGATCCTGGGCGGCGTCACCATCGCGGTGCTGGCGGCCCTGACCCTGCGCCTGCGTCCCAAAGGATTCGCCCATGACTGATTCCTCCCTCGCGCAACCGGCGCTGGCGACCCGCGCCGACCCGCGCCGCGCCGCCCGCGGCCGCGACCTGCTGTGGCTGGCGGTCGCCTGCCTGGCGCTGACCGTGGCCGGCCCCTGGCTGTTCGACACCTATCTGCTGAACGTGCTGATCAAGGCGCTGTTCTTCGCCGTGGCGGCGGTCACGGTGGACATCCTGTGGGGCTACACCGGCTACCTGACCTTCGGCCAATCGGCCTTCTTCGGCGTCGGCGCCTATGCCGCCGGGCTGGCCTTCACGCACTACGGCTTCTCGCCGGGCATCGCGCTCGCGGCCGCGCTGGTGGCGGTGGGGGCGGCCATGCTGCTGGCGCTGGCCACCGGCTGGCTGTCGTTCTACCGCGGCGCCTCGCCGTTTTTCGCCACCGTGATCTCGCTGGTGCTGCCCATCGTGCTGACCCAGGTCGTGCTGTCGGGCGGCACCTACACCGGCTCCTCGTCCGGCCTGACCGGCTACGACACCTTCGACCTGTCGCTGGAAGCCTGGTACGTCATCGCCGCCGGTGGCCTGTCGATCGTGGCGCTGCTGGCCTGGGTCGCGGTGCGCAGCGATGGCGGCCGCATCCTGGCCGCGCTGCGCGACAACGAGGGCCGCTGCAGCTACCTCGGGCTGAACACCGCCCACTGGCGCATCGCGCTGCTGGTGGTGTGCGGCGCGGTCGCCAGCCTGGCGGGCTTCGGCTACGGCGCCTTCAGTGGCGTGGTCGCGCCGGAACTGACCGGCTTCGTGTTCGGCACCGAACTCATCATCTGGGTGGCGCTGGGCGGACGCGGCACGGTGTGGGGCCCGGTGCTGGGCGCCGTGCTGATCAACGTGGCCGGCTCGTACCTCAGCGGCAACATGCCGTTCGTCTACCAGCTGGTGCTGGGCGTGA
The DNA here is from genome assembly GCF_001298995.1 of Achromobacter sp. 2789STDY5608615. NCBI lineage: Bacteria > Pseudomonadati > Pseudomonadota > Betaproteobacteria > Burkholderiales > Alcaligenaceae > Achromobacter > Achromobacter sp. 2789STDY5608615. The sequence continues at coordinate 19,354 of NZ_CYTY01000019.1, read as the reverse complement.
CCTTCATCCTGGTGATCCTGCTGCTGCCGCGCGGGCTGCTGCCGCTGCTGCTGGCGCCGTGGCGCCGCCGGCGTGCGGCGCCGGTGCCTGAGCTGGTGGTACGCGCGCCCGCCACCGCGTCGGCGGCGGGCGCCGCTCCCGGCCACGGGGCCGGCGCCCCGGGCGGCGAGGGCGGCCTGGTGCTGGCCGGCGTGGCCAAGCGCTTCGGCAGCCTCAAGGTGCTGGAAGGCATCGACCTGCGGGCGCGCGGCGGCGAGCTGCTGGGCCTGATCGGCCCCAACGGCGCCGGCAAGACCACGCTGATGCGCTGCATCGCCGACGGCGCCGAACGCAGCGACGGCGCCGTCGAACTGTGCGGCCACGCGGTCAAGCGCGAAGGGCCCGAGCAGTGCGTGCGTTACGGCCTGGGCCGCAAGTTCCAGAACGCCAACATCTTCGACACGCTGACGGTCGCCGAAAGCCTGCGCATCGCCACCACGCTGCGCGAGCGGCCGTCGTGGCGGCGCCGGTCGCCGCGGCTGGCGCTGCCGGCCTACGCGCTGGAGGTGCTGCGCATGACCGGCCTGGACCAGCAGCTGGACCGCGTGGCGCGCGACCTTTCGCACGGCCAGCAGCAGGCGCTGGAACTGGCCATGGTGCTGGCGCTGGAGCCGCGCGTGGTGTTGCTGGACGAACCCACCGCGGGCCTGAGCAAGGACGAGCGCGCCCGCATCGGCCAGGTGCTGTCGGCCCTGGCCCACACCCACGGCCTGTGCTGCCTGCTGGTCGAGCACGACCTGGACTTCGTCGCCGAGGTGGCCACCCGCATCATCGTGCTGCACCAGGGCCGCATCGTCATGGACGGCAGCTTCCGCGAGGTGACCGAATCCGAACTGGTGCGCACTATCTACGCCGGCAGCGCGCCGGCCGGGCAGGGCGCCCAGGCCGGCACCCTCGGCGAAAACCCCGGCGGCAATCCGCCCGACCCGCAACCCACCCCGTCCCAAGGAGCCCCGGCATGAGCCACGCCGCCCCGGCCTTGCGCCTGGACCACGTCGCCAGCGGCTACAAAGGCGCCGTGGTGCTGAACGACATCTCGCTGTCCGTGGCCGGCGGCGCCTGCGTGGCGCTGCTGGGCAAGAACGGCATGGGCAAGAGTACGCTGCTCAAGACCGTGATGGGCTACCTGCCCAAGCTGCGCGGCAAGGTCAGCCTGGGCGGCGTCGACGCCACCCGGCTGCGGCCGCACGAGGTCGCCCGCCGCGGCGTCGCCTACGCCGCCCAGGACCAGCCGCTGTTTCCCGACCTGAACATCCGCGACAACCTGCGCCTGGGCCTGCCCAATGATCGCCTGTTCGACGAACGCTTCGGCGAGATCGCCGAGCTGTTCCCGGTGTTCTCCAGCCGCCTGCGGCAATACGCCGGCACGCTGTCCGGCGGCGAACAGAAGATGCTGCTGGTGGCGCGCGGCCTGATGCAGCGGCCGGCCTTGCTGTTGCTGGACGAAATCACCGAAGGCCTGCAACCCTCGGTGATCGAGCGGCTGGGACGCGCCCTGAACTGGGAACGCGAACGGCGCGGCACGTCCATGTTCATCGTCGAACAGAACGTGGCCTTCGCGCTGGACGTGGCCGACCGCTACCTGGTGCTCAAGCAGGGCGCCATCGTCGACCAGGGCGAGGCTGGCGCGCCCGGGGCCGCCGGCCATATCATGGACCACCTGAAAGTCTGAGCCCCGCATGAACCCCGTTCGAGCACAAGGATGCCCCTATGACCCCCCGCACTGACACGGACGCCGCCACGCCGGGATGGCGCATCGGCGTGCTGTATTCGCGCAGCGGCGTGACCGGCACCACCGAATCGCAGCACTTCTTCGGCACCGTGCTGGCGGTCGAGGAAATCAACGCGCTCGGCGGCGTGCTGGGCCGGCCGCTGGAACCGGTGGTCTACGACCCGCGCAGCGACGCCGAGGAATACCGCCGCCTGGCCGCGCGGCTGCTGCTGGACGACGAGGTCAACGTGATCTTCGGCGGCTGCACCTCGCATTGCCGCAAGGCCATGCTGCCGGTGGTCGAACGCAGCAACGCGCTGCTGTGGTACGCCTCGGTCTACGAAGGCTTCGAGTATTCGCCCAACGTCATCTACACCGGCGCCGCGCCCAACCAGGGCAGCATGCAGCTGGCCGCCTACCTGATCCAGCACTGCGGCAAGCGCATCTTCCTGGTGGGCGCCGACTACATCTACCCGCGCGAAACCAACCGCATCATGCGCGACACCGTCGAGGAGCACGGCGGCGAGATCCTCGACGAAACCTACCTGCCGCTGGGTTGCGACGAAGGCGAGATCATCGACGTGGTGCGCGACATCCGCCGCATCAAGCCGGATGTGGTGTTCTCCACCCTGATCGGCGACGACGCCCAGCGCTTCTACCGCCGCTACCACGCCGCCTGCGAGGCCGACCCGGGCGCGCCGCACATCCCCATCGCCAGCCTCACCATGGCCGAATCCGAGGTGGCCGAGATCGGCCCGGCCCTGTGCGCCGGCCACATCACCGCCGCCACCTACTTCAACACCGTCGACTCGCCCGCCAACGCCCATTTCCTGGACCTTTGGCGCGCCCGCTTCGGCGACCGGCCGGCCAGCGTCTACGCCGAGGCCTGCTACAGCCAGGTGCACCTGTTCGCGCGCGCCCTGCAGCGCGCCGGCAGCCTGGACACGCGCAAGCTGGTGCAGGCGGTGCACCAGGTGGGCTTTGACGCGCCCGGCGGCCGGCTGACCATCCTGGCCGAGAACAACCACAGCGTGCTGACCCCGCGCATCGGCCTGTGCCGCGCCGACGGCCGCTTCGACATCGTCTGGGCCAGCGGCGAACCGGTCAAGCCGGACCCCTACCTGACGGCCTTCGGCCTGGACGAGTTTTGGCTGGCATGAGCATGGACCATAGCCTCCGCCGCCTCTACGAAGACCTGCGCAGCGTGGCCGTCGCCGTGGCCTATCCGCCCGGCGAAGACCGCGACCTGCTGGTCGAGCAGCTCAAGCGCATCGGCTGCCGCATCCACCTGGTCTGGCCGTTCCCCGACAAACCGCCGGCCGGCGCCGACGTAGTGTTCTTCCAGGTCTCGCAATGCGGCCAGAACTCGTTCGCCTGGTCCGCCAGCGAGGTCGACGCCACCCTGATCGCGCTGTCCGAATACGAAACCCCCACCACCTTGAAGCAGCTGCTCAAGACCAACGCCCACGGCGTGCTGACGCGGCCATTCCGCTCGGCCGGCATCCTCAGCACCCTGGTGCTGGCGCGCTCGGCCAAGCAGTTCCAGAACCGCCAGCAGAACAAGATCGACAAGCTGGAAAGCACCATCAAGGCGCGCCGCGTGATCGAAAAGGCGATCCGCGTGCTGATGGACCACCAGCGCCTGGACGAACGCGCCGCCTACGAACACATGCGGACCCGCGCCACCGGCCTGCGGGTCAGCGTGGCCGAGGTCGCCGCCATGATCGTCGAGGCCAGCGAAGCCATGGAAAAACTGGGCCTGGGCGGCGCGCGCCCCGACCCGCACAACAACAGCAATAACGGAGGCAAGGCATGAAAGTCATGATCGCCCGCATGAACCACGAGACCAACACCTTTTCGCCGGTGCCCACGCCGCTGTCCGCCTTCGGCAACGACGGTCCCACCTACGACCGCGCCGCCTACGAAGAGAACCACGGCAAGCGCACCGCCATGTCCGCCTTCATCGACCTGGCGCAAGCGCAGGGCGCCACGCTGGTCACGCCGGTGTCCGCCACCGCCTATCCCAGCGGCCGCGTCGACGGCCAGGCCTATCGTGAATTGTGCGACCGCATCGTCGCCGCCGCCGCCGGCTGCGACGCGCTGCTGCTGGACCTGCACGGCGCCATGGCCGTCGAGACCACCGACGACGGCGAAGGCGACCTGCTCGAACGCCTGCGCCAGCAAGCCCCCGGCGTGCCGATCGCCGTCGCCCTGGACCTGCACGGCAACGTCACCCAGAAAATGATCGACAACGCCGACGTCATCGTCAGCTTCAAGACCTACCCGCACATCGACATGTACGAAACCGGCGAGCATGCCGGCCGCCTCCTGTTCGACTGGCTCGCCGGCGGCCCGCGCCCGCGCCTGGCCTGGCGCCGCCTGCCGCTCATGAGCCACACCCTGCGCAGCAACACCGCCGAAGGCGCCATGCGCCGCGCCGTGCAGGCCGCGCGCGGCGCCGAGGCTGGCGGCATGCTGGGCGTGTCGGTGCTGGCCGGCTTCGCCCTGGCCGACATCCCCGACCCGTGCCTGAGCGTGGTGGTGGTCGCCGCCGGCGACGCGGAGGCCGCCGAGCGCGTCGCCGCGGGCCTGGCCGCCGCCATCTGGGAAGACCGCGACGGCTTCGTCTACGAGGCCGAACCCCTGGCCGCCTCGCTCGAACGCGCCGCCGCCCTGGCGCGCGGCGCCGACCGCCCGGTGCTGCTGCTGGACCACGGCGACAACTGCATGTCCGGCGGCACCTGCGACACCATGGACGTGTTGGTCGCCGCCGTCGACGCCGGCCTGACGGGCATCGTCGCCGGCCTGTATTGCGACCCCGAAGCCGTCGCCGCCATGATCGCGGCCGGGCAGGGCGCCCGGGTCGAACTGCCGGTCGGCAACAAGCTGCCCATCCCCGCCATCGGCCGGCCCGCCGCGCCGGTGACGCTGACCGGCGTGGTGCGCGCCATCACCGACGGCAGCTACGTCATCACCGGTCCCACCTGCACCGGCCAGACCGCCTGCATGGGCCGCAGCGCCGTGCTGGACATTGGCGCCGCGCAACTGGTCATCACCGAACGCACCCACGAACCCTGGGACCTGGGCGTCTTCGAAAGCCTGGGCATCGACCCGCGCGCCGCCCGCTTCATCCTGGTCAAGTCGCGCATGTACTGCCGCCCGGTGTTCGTGCCCATCTCGTGCGCCCTGATCGAATGCGACAGCCCCGGCGTCACCAGCTCGGACTTCTCGCTGTTCCCGTACCAGCGGCGCAACCGGCCGCGCTATCCGCTCGATCCGTTCAAGCCGGCGCAGATGTCGGCGTGAGGGGGGGGGGCAAATGTCGCCGTGAGGGCGGCGGCGCGGGGATGTTCCAGGCGCGCCATGCGGCTGTTTACCCCCGCGCCTTGATCCGCGGCGGGCTTTCCCGTTCAATAGCGGTCATGGTGGCGATCAGCGCTCCACGATGACGTGTCCGATCAGACAGGGACACGCTCAAGATCGATCCGACGCGGAGTTAACGTTCGGATAATCCTTCCTGTGCAAAATCCCAACGCATAAAGACGTCGTGCCCAGGTCTGCCGGCGCATCGTCACCGCGCCAGCGATAGCGAAACAACCGCGATCGCATAAATCAGGCCATGGGTCACGCCGACCGCAACCGCCCGGCTCCCCCAGAATCCCCAGGCAGGCATCTGCCTGCGGCATCGGCACGCGCCCTCGGCGCCGACTTCACCCTGCAGCCTGGGCAATGGAACGCATCAATGAACAACACGACAATCACGGCGCAAACCCCTCGCCACGGCGGGAGCCTTTGGGCCCGCAAGGGCAGGTCAAGGGCAGGGATGCTGATCATCTCCTGCGCGGCGTTGATGGGACTGCCGGGCCTGGCGCAGGCTCAGACCTCGGGAAGAGGATGTACCTCCTCCGGCGGCTTCAATATCCAGTTGATCCCTTCCGTGAATTTCACGCTTGGCAAGCTGCCGCCGCCCGGCACCGAAATCTATAGAACGATCACCTATGTCATCAACTATGAATGCTACTACTTTGACAAGTTAGGTAATGCCTCTACCGTCACTCCCCAGCTGTACGCGCTCGCCGACTACGGCAAGCTGAACGATGCCTTGCTCAAGGCGGGATTGCAGCTGGCAATCATCGTCAATGGCGACGAGAGCAACCCGTGGTATCCGAACCTGATCCCGGGGACTAGGCCGATATCGGAAACCCACGAGGCCGGCCTTCCCTACACAGGGACTTCGGGCCCGCGAACTGTCAGCATTGCCGCCAAGCTGTCGGTGGTGAACGATAACCCTCCAGCGGCGCGTTACCCGGTTCCCTCGGCAACCATATTCAAACTGGCCCCAGCTTATGGAGCGGGGTCTTCGTCCGGTCCATTCATCACCAGTTCCGCCACGCGCATGCAGTACGTTCCGCAGTGCATCGGCGATGTCAGTGTGGACAATCTGGTGCAGTTCGACAGGGTCATGGCGGTGACGGGCTATATGGGCACCCTGCCACAACAGCACCCCTTCACCGTGACGGGCCGAATCAACCCGTCCTGCGCTATCGGCTCCCTGACCGCGCCCGCCAGTCCGGATAACGCTCAAACCCAATTCCTCATGCTGCTCGCGGCGCAGTTCGTCCTGCAAGGGGCAGGGCGCCTCGACGATGCTGGCCAGTCCATCATCCTGAGCAATGACGACGGCGTCGATAACGGACTGAAAATGCAGATACTCGATGCCGACAATGCGAACCTCCCCGTCACCATCCTGCCCGCCCCGGCGCCGCCTTCACGCGCCGATGTCGGCAATTTCGGCCAGCTGGTCGGCTACAACCCCGCCGCGGCGGTCCACACCTATACCGCATTGCTGATGCCGGACCCAGGCAAGGAACTGAAAATCGGCAAATACTCGACCCAGGTGCTCGTCAGGGTGACCTATTACTGAATGCCCCGCGCCTTGAACCGCGCCGGGCTTTCCAGTTCAATGGGACATTGCGCGGGCGGCACGCCGCCGCCCGGCCCCTTACCCGTTGGAGTGGCATATGGCTACGGTGCATCTGCTGTCGGATGAAGAAGCGCGCAAGATCCCCGAGGCGTGGGCGGTGTTCGAAGACATCCGCGCCACCCGCAAATCCGATTTCGTCAATAACTTCTGGCGCGCCCTGGCCAACGACCCTCCGCAGCTCAAGCGCGTCTGGGAACAGCTCAAGCAGGTCATGATGGCCGACGGCGAAATCCCGCCGCCGGTGCGCGAGATGATCTACATCGCGGTATCGACCGCCAACGGCTGCAGCTACTGCATCCATTCCCACACCGCTGCCGCCCGCGCCAAGGGCATGACCGACGGCCAGCACGCCGAACTGCTCGCCGTCATCGGCATGGCCGCCCAGACCAACGCGCAGGTCACCGCCATGCAGGTGCCCGTCGACGACGCCTTCACCGTGAAATAGGGCGCCGCCATGGCGACCATTCCGCTGTTCCCGCTGTCCAACGCGCTGTTCCCCGCTGGCGTGCTGCACCTGCGCATCTTCGAAGTGCGCTACCTGGACATGATCCGCCGCTGCATCGCCGACGGCACCGAGTTCGGCGTGGTCGCGCTGCTGTCCGGCAACGAAGTCCGCTCGCCCGAAGGCCAGGAGACCCTGGCCGACACCGGCACCCTGACCCGCATCGACGCCTGGGACGCGCCCATGCCCGCCTTGCTGCAGCTGCGCTGCGTGGGGACGAGCCGCTTTCGCCTGGTCTCCAGCCAACTGGCAAAATACGGTCTTTGGATGGGCGAAATCGAACCCATCCCCGACGACCCGCCGCTGCCCGTGCCGGCGCCGCTGCAACCCTGCGCCGACGCGCTGGGCCGCCTGGTGGCCCAATGGCAGCAGGAAGGCGTGCCCGCCGACCGCATGCCGGTGGCGCCGCCGTACCGGCTGGATGAATGCGCCTGGGTGGCCGACCGCTGGTGCGAATTGTTGCCGCTGCCGGCGGCGGAGAAGGTCCGGCTGCTGGCGCTGACGGATCCGCGTGCTCGTCTCGAAGCCGTGCGCATTGCGCTGGAAGGGCCGCAGGCCTAGCCAGCGGCAGGTGGCGCTTTTTGACGGTGCCTGGCGGCCGTCTGGCATGGCCCCCCCGCCAGGCCAACCGGGCAGGGCGGCGGGGCTGGGCTTGAATTGTTTTTTGGACACCATGGATATCAGGATTGACGAAGGCCTCCGCGCCTATATTGACCCCTTGACCGACGACGAGCGCGAGGCGCTCGAACGCAGCCTGCTGGCCGAAGGCTGCCGCGACGCGCTGGTGCTGTGGGGCGACCTGCTGATCGACGGCCACAACCGCTACGCGCTGTGCAGGAAGCACGGCATTCCGTTCGAGACCAGGCAGAACACCTCGTTCAAGTCGATGGACGACGTGCATCTGTGGATGATCGAGAACCACCTGGGCCGGCGCAGCGTGTCGGATTTCCAGCGCGGGGTGCTGGCGCTGCGCAAGAAGGAGATCCTGCAATCGCGCAGCGTGCCGCCATGGGAAGACGACGGCAGCACGCCGCCGCCGGAACCGCCGCCCATCCCGCCGGCCGCTGCATTCAGCCGGCAGGCGTTGGCGCGTGAGGCGCGCATCAGCAGCAATACGCTGGGGCAGATCGAGCGGATTCAAAAGGCCGCCGCGCCGGAATTGGTGCGGGCGGTGAAGGATGGGGCGATCTCCATCAACGCCGCGGCGGCGGTCGCGACCTTGCCGCAGGAGCGGCAGGCGGCGGCGGTGGCGGGGGGGGGGGCAGGAAGGAATTGCAGCAGGCGGCGCGCGAAGTGCGCCAGGCCAAGGCGCCGCCGCCGAAAGAGGCGGTGCCGGATATTCCGATCGAGAATATCGCGGATTTGCCGGCGGAGGTGGCGCGGCTACGGGAGTTGCTGGCGCGGTTGACTGATGAAAGGGATCAGTTGAAGAAGAAGGTGATGCATTTGACGGTGGCGTTGGCTGAGGCCAGGAATGCATCGGCGGGGGGGAGGGGATGATTGACGGGGGCCTCCTCTCAACTGAACGAATCTTGTCGAGAATTGGCCTGACGGCCCATATTTGGTAAAAGCAAGGTTGATCAGAACCTGAGAGTCGATGGCTGCCATGTCCGAACCCTATTCGGCCTTTCTCAACCTCCAGATGCCCCGCGAGAATCTTGCCAGATGGCTCGCGGCCCCGGCGCCGGCGGCATCAAGATGGTCGGACTGGCGTGCCATCGGCGGCCAGTGGTATCTCTCCGAAGGCAAGGATCTGGCCGCCTCCAGCAATCAGGATCTGGGCAGGCTCATTGCGGAATGCGACGCCATGCTGGCCCGCCATCCGGACAACCGCGCGGCGCTGGGGGCCATCCTGACATCCGCGGAGGCCGAGAACATCAAAGTTGCGGCCTACGACCGTACAGGAACGCGCTTCGTTGCAGGCTCGCTGACCTATTCCGAAAACCTCTACGACCTCATCGTCTTTTTTTCGATAGCGCGTGGAGCGGCCGATTTTTTCGAGGCGGATGGTCGTGGCCTTGCAGTGGTCCACGACTATCTCTGGGGCGAGGAAGATGAACGAGAAACGGTGGCTGCGCTGGAACTCGCCGGAAACGGCGGCTCCGTATTCCTGGCGCCCGAAGCACTCGGCCAAGCAGCTGGCGCATTCGATGCCATGGTGGACGCGATGCTGGAAGGCAACGAGGATCCGGAGTTCCAGCCGCGCAATCAACTCGAGCATCTTTGAGACCAGAGCTGCGTCCAGCAGGGACAACCGCGTGCACACGACAGGGCCCCCAGGCGGGCCAAAGAGGCAAAATTTCCAATGCGATTGCTACCACTGGTTATCATGCTGTCCGCTTGCGCGGTCTGCCAGGCGCAGGGAACCAGGACCTGGCACTTTACGGGTGCCGAGCTGGTCGCGGCCCTTGAAGGCCGGATGCCCTCAGAACTCCGCGATGCATCGCTTCGCCGCCAATTTTCTTCCTCCTATGCGCAGGCCTACGTGGTCGGCATCGCCGACCAGACACAAGGCACGGTCTGGTGCACGCCCACCGGCGTCCTTCCTCACGAATTGAAGGACAGGGTGTACAGCTACTTGTCCAAGCTGCCGACCAGCCGTCTCGCGGACAATGCCGGCCCGCTGGTGAGCGAGGCACTTCGTCAGTCTTTCGCTTGCCGGTAGGATCCTTTCCGCCAATACTCCCCCAGGGCGGCACTTAGATGAAGTTCGTCGGGTGTCAGGTCCGTAGCTTGATATCGATGTCGTCCAATAGGTGTCAACCTATGTTGGACGGGCCGCACTCTTAAAATAGATTAAGCCGGCTCTATGCCGTTATCGAAAACCGAGATTGCGAAGAGGCGGGGGAAGATGTTTTCAGATCCAGAATTTCCCCGCTCACAGCCTTCGCTATCATTGCTGCACGAATCGATCCCAAATTGCTGGATGCATCACTAGGAAGATTCAAGCCCTTCAATTGTTCGGCGTATTGATCGGCAACCTCTACGACGCCAGACTTATAAATAGTCGCGACGCGTTGATCTCCCTTCATGACAACCTGAACGGCATTTTGGGGCGAGTTGTCGGCCTCAAGGCGACCGATGCCTCGTTCGACTGCTTCCGCTTTGCGCAGCGCTTCAGCCGAGGCTGCCAAATCATGAGCAAAGTTAGCGGTCGGTTTCACCAGCGGAAGATTCAAGTCTGCAATGCTGCGGGACCTTGTCGTTAGGGGTATGCCTTTGGAAATGTCCATAGGTAAAACTCCTTCTGTTTGATTGCTTTTGATCACTGAAAAAGCAGTCAGGCTATTGAAGCAGTTTGATCCGTCAATCAGGTAAATTCTATGAATCCCTGATCAATATGAATGCACGAATAACGCCCACGTTTATGGCTATTTGTGCCATTATCCGGGGTTTAGATATTCCGGACCTTTATCGATCGCAACGAATGACTGAAGGCTTCCACACCTAGTTGCAGTGGTTGGTAGTGAAAACCTAGTGACGCTCGACTGCCAGGGACCGAGCTCTCCGTTGGAGAAAGGGCTTGCGCTAGCGAGAACATCAGTGACGGCAGAAAACTCAGAATTGGCCATTCGGCCAAGGCGACGGTGAACGACCAGGATGGGTCGTTAGCAGGCCAAGGTGGCGGACTACTAACGGCCAATAAGCGACGTTCGATCAAACGCCTGAAAGCGGATGGTCGCGCGCCGATGCGATAACTGGCTGCTAGAGCAAAGTCAAATCGCCGCAATGCGCATTCCTTTAGATTGCTTGTGGCAGTATGTGCATACTGTCCATTCACTTACACAGAAGACCCAAATGCCTTCATCCACTGTCCTGTCAACCCAGTTAGTTCCTTTTGTGCTGCGTGCCGCGAAGCTCGACGAGTCCCTCGTCGAGCAGGTCGTCATGCAGATGCCCGATGCCGACGTCGAGAAGCTCTCATGGCTGCTCGCCGAAGTCCTGCGGGAGGAGGCCGATGTCGGCAGGATACAGATGACAAATCCGGCGACGGGTCAGCCCGCAACTCTCAAGAGCATTTTGTTCAATGCCGATGCCAACAGCGCGGGCTCCGTGAAAGTGGTCGCTTTCAGTTTCTCGAACGCAGCACAGGAAAGTTTGGTCGCGGTGTTCGGTCTCGTCGTGACCGCGTTCTTCGGACAATGGGCGCTCGGAAGCCTCGGCAGCGGAATGAAGGTGCTGAAGGCGCTCTGGAATAATGTATCGGTACTGCAGTCGCCGCAGGACGACCACGCGATCGCCGTCGTCCGAGCCCTAGGGGTGTGCCGCGCGCGCTATGCAGAAGACCCGAACAATGCGCGGCTTCAGAAGGAGTCGGGCCTCGCCGCCGAGCAGCTCGCTAATGCGCTAAAGCAGCTCGATGCACGCAAAATTATTAAGAACATTGCGTGGGGCTCGCAGCGGGGCGACTTCCAACATTCTGACAACCGCTGGAACATCAGGTTCTGACATGCAACAGAAGATGTTCTCGCACCGCGAAGATACTGTGATCGGGTCTTTCCACCACGGGCATGCGATTGTCGAGGTAAATCAGTCGCCAGAGACGATCGAACTCATAAAGGATCCGAAGCTGATCTCGCGGTACCTTGGCGACGAGAAGGTGCTATTCCAGTTGCTACTTGAGTACAGCGCCGTGATGCACGAACGGCTGCATTATCTCCACACGTTCGGTACGCTCGGCGGCCTGTCGATGTTCACTGCTCGCATGGTGGCGCTCCGCCGCTTCGTCGAGTGTGCCATCGAGCTCGCTGAGGGTAGAGTCGTCTGGCAGTTGCCGCTGTCGAAATGGGTGGGCTCTGGTGACGCCCCAGCCGTTGTTCGAAGGCTCTTGCGATTCTCGCGGGGGTTTCGAGCCGGCACCGATTACTTCCTCGCGCCGTTCTCTCAGTTTGGCGTCCACGGGCACACAACCGATGCTTGGTTAGACGTGCCATTCCCGGCAATGAGGGGCGACGGAAAGCCGACTGTCTCAAAGGTTCCCGCGTTCCCTATGTCAGTTGGCATCGGCTCACCCGGGGGGGGGATCTGCGCCCGGTGACCATCCTGCTCCCGATGGGCTATGAGGCGATTGTGGAGGGCATTGCACACGGAGCGTCGCGTTCGCTGGTCGGCGCAATGTTTCCCGAGCTGCCGCCAAGTACGCTCGAACACTACGGACCACCGAAGGCGTTCGATGCAAGAAAGGAGGAGAATCTTGACGCTGTGGCCAGACAGTACGAAATCTACACCGCGTCTGACCTGTTGATCAGCAAGTATCTCCGCGGCAAGGATATTCCGAAGTTCCCACGTGAACTGGTCTTCAGGCTGTCGGACCTCGCGCTGTCGACGTCATTCTTCTCCGTCGAGGATATCGACGACCAAGAGACCAAAGTGGAGCTCATGAATCCGGGGTACGCGCTGATCCGCGGTCTGACCGATGGTGACAAAGCGGACCTCGCGAAAGGTGAGGTCCCGTATCCTGACTTCGTGCAGCAGCACTATCAAGCCATTCTCCATTCGCTCATGTCTCAGGGCGACTGGGACACAGTGACACCACAAGGTAACTTGTACACCGCGCACCGCGTTTGGGAAAGCTTTGTCGCGCAGCATATCTGCGTGCCCCTACTGAAGATTCGTATCGAGAGCAATAACGCGACCTTTAACACTGAGTCTGAGTTGATCAAGTTCGCGCTGTCGATGGAACTACCTCGGGTTGAGGTCTACAACGGCAAACTCCAGTTGCACGGCATGCCTGACGAGGTGCGCAACGCTTGGGGCCAGCAGGTCTTCACGAGCGAACTCGCGCAACAGATCTTCGCAGATGGCGAGCTCTTGCGTTGCCCCCGCGCGCACGAACTCGTGCCCGGTATCGAAGGCGCTGACTTCTCCGGCGGTCATTGTGTGAAGCACAGAAAGCTTGGCTGTGGCACTTTCGTGCCCGGTCAACCTGGCTACGCGCCTGCCTGCCTGTTCACGCACACGCTAAGGAGCCTCAGTTTCATCCCGATCCAGCATACTTCCGGGGCCTAGCCGCGGCCCCCACATCGCGAATCGCCATGGCAGCGAGCCGATCTGGTGCTAGGGGGACTTGCGACAGGAGCTGTCATATCCTGCACGGCTCGGTGATACGCACGAGATGTGCGTTAGTCAAACACGGACGATCGATATGAGCCGCCGACAGCAAGCAATGGAATGAGTGCGCCCACCTATAGCCCAAGCGGCTGCTTTCGAAAGAAAGTTATTTCCGCTTTGGGTCGTCTGGAGCCGCGAGGGCCTGCTTGCCAGCTAGCCTGGGTAACGCAGATGAATCAGCGGATAAGGTCGCCCTTGCGAATCCTTCTCCGAACGCCCGGTTTCAACGAATTCCATCCGTTGATAGAAGCCGACAGTTTGAGAATTCTTCACGTTGACGTCCGCGGTCAATGCACCATGCAATGATAAACCGTGCTGCAACAATTGGCGATCGATACCATTTTCACGATCATCGGGATCAATGAAGAGCGCCTCCATATGTGTCCCATCGATCAGCGTGAAGCCATGGGGATTGTCATTTTCATCGACTGCGACAGTCACTGGAGCATGGGGCAGAAAGCCACACACTTCGGTGTCAATGGCCTTTCGATCCCCGGCGCTGAGAAAGTGATGGGTGGCATCCAGGGAGCGTCGCCAAAGGTCAACGAGAGCGGGGCCGTCTCCAGGACGTGATGTGCGCAGTGTGCACATAGCAATCTTCAAAACTGTTTAGATTGAGGTGAAGTATGCCTGTTCACGCCTGCGTAGTCGTCGCTGCACCGGCGAAAGGTGCTGGACGGCCCCTTGGGTCGAAAGCGGCCGTCATCAACGACTACTCGGCAGGAAGGCGCGCAACGCCTCGGGGGGGGAGGGGACGATTAAGAAAACGTCAATGCCTTCCCCCAACCTCGCATGCCGCTGTCGGCTTGGGGCGCGCGTCACAGCACGCCATCGACTTCCGCGCCACCGGGAGCTAGGGAGAACTGGTCGTCACTTGACTTCTTCGTGATCGCGAGAAAGCTGGCAGCCACAAAAAATTTCCCCCCGCATGCGAAATCGCAAACCCTCATCACAAGCTCGTTGCTATATGCGTCATGATTTTTATACTAGGGTTTTCCCTTTGTCATAATACAAATTCATGCGCTCGCGTTTCACTATCGGCAACCTCTCCATTGGCACCCGGCTGACGCTGGGTTTTGGCACTGTACTCGCCCTGTTATTGGCGCTCACTGGCCTATCGCAATACGAACTGACCCACATCGGCGGCATCAACCGCGCGATCACGGAACAGACTTGGGCCAAAGCAAACGCCATCAACATTATTGACGTGACAACCCGCGCCAATGCGCGCGCCAATCTCGAACTGATCGTCAATACCGATCCCCGCACCGCCGAAACCCTGTTTGCCCGCATCGACACCAATCGAAAGGCGATCGACCAGGCGCTGGAAACCCTGCGGCCGTTGTTTCGCACCGACGATGAACGCCTGAAGTTGCGGTTATTGGAAGACGTGCGCGGTCGCTATGTGAAGTCATTCCAGGGCGTGGGCGCACTCCTCAAGAGTAATGAGCGCGACGCCGCTCGCCAGCGCTTGCTGGAAGAGACCCTTCCGCTTCTGGACAGCCTGCAAGACCGCGTCGTGGAGATCTCCCGGATTCAATCTGCCGAGATGGTGGACGCAGGCGCCGACAGCCAGCGGGTAATCGACAACGCGGGCATGTTGAACCTGATCCTGTCGGCCATGGCCGTCGTGCTGGGCGGCTTGTTCGCGTGGCGGGTGTCCAAGTCGATCACGGCGCCGCTGGCGCAGGCAGTGTCGGTGGCCGAGACGGTGGCGCGTGGCGACCTGGGTCAACCCATCCACGCGGTCACCCGGGATGAAACCGGCCGGCTGCTGCATGCGCTGCGCGATATGCAGGACAAGCTGGCCGGCGCCGTTCGCACCATTCGCGCCGGGTCCGAAACCATCTCCAGCGCAGCCGGGCAGATCGCGGTCGGCAACACGGACTTGTCCAGCCGAACCGAAGAGCAGGCCGCGTCGCTGGAAGAAACCGCCGCATCGATGGAAGAACTGGCGTCGACCGTCAAGCAGAATGCCGACAACGCGCGCCAGGCCAATCAACTGGCGGCAAGCGCCTCCGAAGTCGCTCAGCGTGGCGGCGCCGTCGTGTCGGCGGTGGTCAGCACGATGGGAGATATTTCCGCCAGCTCGCGCAAGATTTCCGAGATTGTCTCGGTCATCGATGGGATCGCGTTCCAGACCAACATCCTGGCGCTGAACGCCGCCGTTGAAGCGGCCAGGGCGGGCGAGCAGGGCAAGGGCTTTGCGGTGGTCGCGGGCGAGGTGCGGTCGTTGGCGCAACGCAGCGCGCAGGCCGCGCGCGAGGTCAAGACGCTGATCGAAGCGTCCGTCAGCAAAGTGGCCGAGGGCGCCAACCACGCGGAAAACGCAGGCACCACTATGCAGGAAGTGGTCGCCTCGGTGAAGCGCGTGACGGACATCATGGGCGAGATCGCCGCGGCATCGCAGGAACAGGCCTCCGGCATCGAGCAGGTCAACCGCGCGGTGTCGCAGATGGACGAGGTGACCCAGCAGAATGCCGCGCTGGTCGAAGAAGCCGCAGCCGCAGCGGGCTCGATGCAGGACCAGGCGCATGCGTTGGTGAGAGCGGTCGGTGTGTTCCGATTGAGCGAGGATGCCACGCGACGCGGGGACGTTGCCGCTCAGCCGCGCGAGCGCGGTGCGCTGATGTTGACCTGATCAGTACGTCTCATTACGGGCCGGATCATGAGCGGGGCGCAATGCCCCGCTAATCCACGTTCATCAACCGTTCAGGCTTCGGTGCTTATGCTCCAGGCCCGAACGCCGCAAGGCTAGATTGCAAGAACGGGAGCACGAACCATGACCGCCTTTCCGCCTCCGCTGGAAGACCTGGAGGACGATGAACACAGCCCGGCCGAACGCGCGGCCGCCGCCGCCCGCAGCACCTGGGTGAGCGTGGGCGTGAACGTGGTGCTCGCCACCGCGCAGATCGTCATCGGCATTTTCTCCAAGTCCCAGGGCCTGATCGCGGACGGTATTCATTCTTCTTCCGATCTGATCGCCGACTTCATCGTGCTGCTGGCCAACCGGCATGGCCAGAAAGCAGCCGACGCGGACCACCACTACGGCCATTATCGCTACGAGACCGCGGCGTCCCTGGCGCTGGGCGTCTTGTTGCTGCTGGTCGGCGGCGGCATGCTGTGGTCCGCCGTGACCAAGCTGGAGCAGCCCGACGCGATCCCGCAAGTCCACCTCGTCGCGCTCTGGGTGGCCTGTGCCGCCCTGGTCATCAAAGAGGCTCTGTTCCGCTACATGCTTGCCGTGGCCAAGCGCGTGAAGTCCAGCATGCTGGTGGCCAACGCCTGGCATGCGCGCTCCGACGCGGCATCGTCGCTGGTGGTGGGCCTGGGCATCGTCGGCAACCTGCTGGGATACCCGATACTGGACCCGATCGCCGCGGCCATCGTGGGCTTCATGGTGGCCCGGATGGGCTGGAGCTTCGGCTGGGACGCCTTGCACGACCTGCTGGACCGTGCCATCGACGAGGACGAAGCCGCCGCGATCCAGCGCACCTTGCTGGAAACGTCAGGCGTTCACGGCGTACACGATCTTCGCACCCGAAAAATGGGGGATATGATCGTCGTCGACACTCACCTGGAAATCGACGCCGGGCTGACTGTCGAGGAAGGCCACAAGATCGCCGTGCAAGCGCGCCAGCGCGTCATGCAACGGCATCGTGTATTGAACGTGATGACCCATGTTGATCCCTGGAGACCTCCCGACGCGCGCACGCAAGGCGCCGAGGGCAGGGCGATTATCGAACCAGGCTGTCCGTAGCGCGTTTTGACGACGAGGAAGAGACATGAAAATCAAGAACTCCGATACTCAGTACGCAGGCCTAGTGATCGCCATGCACTGGCTCATGCTCGTGGTCCTGGCATTGGTCTACGCCTGTATGGAATTGCGCGGGCTGGCCACCAAAGGCACCGCTCTGTACAACAACATCAAGGCGCTGCATTTCTCGCTGGGGTTGTGTGTGATCGGGCTGGTGGTTTTGCGGGTGGTTATCCGGGTGGCTTCGGGTGCGGCGCCTGGCGTGCGGCCGCCGATGCCGAGGTGGCAGGATGTGCTTTCACGGCTGATGCATTACGCGTTGTATGCGTTCATGATCGTCACGCCGATTTTGGGGTGGCTGATGCTCAGCGCGGGAGGGAAGGTGATTCCGTTGTTTGGGTTGGAGGTTCCGGCGCTGGTGGGGCCGGATAAGGCTCTGGCGGATCGGGTCAAGGAGCTGCATGAGACCTTGGCTACGGTGGGGTATTTCCTAGTGGGGCTGCATGCTGCTGCGGCGTTGTTGCATCATTATGTGCTTCGGGATAACACGTTGGTGAGGATGTTGCCTGGGCGGCGATGAGTTTGCTTCGAGTGGGGCGCGTCGCACGAAATGCCTCGAAGGGACGAGGGGATATTGATGGCGCTGCTCCCTTCAACTTTCCCACGTTCGAGGCGGAGTCTGGACGTTGCATTGAGACCGATCAAGCAGACGGCGACGAAAGTCTGCAATCGGCCAAGAACGGACCTTCGCATGGGTAGTATTCTTGGAATTATTTGCTAGCTTTGTTGTGGGTAAAGGAACATGAAGACAAGTATTTTTATCTCGTACGCTTGGACATCGGATAGGCACCGGGAATTGGTTAGGCAATTAGCAACTCATATACGCTGGCTTGGCTATACAGTGCTAATTGATAGCTCTGAAAAATATGGAGCTAGCTTGAGCAGCTTCATGCGCAGTGTGATTGAAGCTGATCGCGTACTAATGATTGTTGATGAAAATTATGTCAATCGCGCAGACAAACTCCCTGAGTCAGGAGTTGGTGCAGAGAACAGTTGGATAAAGAGCGTATTCAGCGAAAAGTCGACTTCTTGGCTTTCTGTTCTTTACGTCAACAACCCTCAATTTAGCCTACCTTCTTGGTTGGCGGATCATAAGCCCAAGGGGTTTGATTTCAATTCATACCCCCACAAGGAGCAATTTCCAGGACTTGAGCAGGTTGATGATCTTTGGCGTTGGATAGAAGGGCTACCAGCAGACAAAGTAAATGCTCTCTCGATGCCGCAGTATCTAGATCGTCTAGCACGGATCGAAAGAATAGATGCTATGCGAGATCCTTCAAACTATGCAAACCCGCAACTGGAGGGCAAAGCCACATACCAATATAAAGACTTTAAAAATTACACGCTAGGTCATGGCGAATACGAATTCAAATTATCTTTCAGCCGCCGCAATATAAATAAAGTTTGCGTATATACCGGTTACGGTCTGCATGCTATCGGATTGATCACTAGCACAGATTTTGACATAAAGAGTGTGGCGAGTTTTCTAGGGCCAGGGAGTACAGAAGATGCAAACGTTGGGGAAAGCATGGTGTTGATGAACAGTCTAGGTAATCTAGCAATTATGAAAATTGAAGGTGTACAAGAAGAGGAAAGGTCTGCTTCATATATCCGCCCATCAGTAACTTTCAGCTATAAGATTCTGATTGATTAACAAAACCAATTAATTAACAACCTGAGCCGTACTCCAGTAGAGACATATATAAATCGCGTCCATTACTTGACGTCTGCTATAGGCCGAATAGAGAAATTTTGGCAATCCGAATGAGACTTCAGATGGCATCGAACATCTGGGAACTCGCGATGTTCAATCTCGCAATTGATAGCAAGCTTCGAGCGTGCGATCTCACGCGATTGCAGGTACAGGACATCCGTCACGGACGCTACGTAGCCGCGAGAGCTACCGTCATGCAACAGAAGACCCAGCGTCCGGTCCAATTCGAAATTACGGAGCAATCCCGTGAGAGCCTTGAAGCATGGATCGAAGCGCGAGGGCTAAAGGCGGCGGATTTTCTGTTTCCGAGCCGGTTGCATACGTCGCCGCATCTGTCGACGCGGCAGTACGCCCGGATTGAGCATCGCTGGGTCGCATCGATTGGCCTCGACGATACCGCATATGGAACCCATGACCTGCTCCCCGTGGTTAGTACGAAATCGATGTAGAGTCCGTTCACAAAGGAACGGCAATGA
>NZ_CYTY01000018.1:108243-130474 GCF_001298995.1 Achromobacter sp. 2789STDY5608615 | reverse complement strand
TTGATGCGCCAGCGGCTCCGCCTGCTGACAAGCCGGGGGTGCCGCCAGTTGATGCGCCAGTGGTCCCGCCTGCCGACAAGCCGGTGGTGGTGCCGCCAGTTGATACGCCGACGGTTCCGCCTACCGACAAGCCGGTGGTGGTGCCGCCAGTTGATGCGCCAGCGGCTCCGCCTGCTGACAAGCCGGGGGTGCCGCCAGTTGATGCGCCAGTGGTTCCACCTGCGGACAAGCCGGTGGTGGTGCCGTCTGTTGATACGCCAGCGGCTCCGCCTGCTGACAAGCCGGTGGTGGTGCCGCCTGTTGATACGCCAGCGGCTCCGCCTACTGACAAGCCGGTGGTGGTGCCGCCAGTTGATACGCCGGCGGTTCCGCCTACCGACAAGCCGGTGGTGGTTCCGCCTGTTGATGCACCAGCGGTTCCGCCTGCTGACAAGCCAGGGGTGCCGCCTGTTGATACGCCAGTGGTCCCGCCTGCCGACAAGCCGGTGGTGGTGCCGCCAGTTGATACGCCGGCGGTTCCGCCTACCGACAAGCCGGTGGGGGTCCCGCCCGGTGACAAGCCCGTAGGCATGCCGGATGACGATCACGCGAGTGGTGGAGTCAGTCGTGGAACGGTTCATGTCTACCGTCCGGAAATCGGCAGCTACGCCACCAATCTGGCCGCGGCGGGAACGCTGTTCGACCTGAGTCTGGGCGATCGTCAGAGCGCGGAGTCCGTCGACCCGGTTACGGGCGCCCATAGTCACGGCTGGGCCAGGATGACCTCCGGGCACAGCCGTGGGAGTCTGTCGGACGGGCAGAATCAGTACTCGGCGGACCAGAATGTGCTCCAGCTGGGGGTATCGGTCGCGGGGGGGGCAGTTTCAGCGGCCAAGATGCTTGGCAGTTGGGCGTAATGGCTGGCTACGGCAGTCACCGCAGCAAGACCCGCAGCCGTCTGTCCGGGTACCAATCCCGCGGTGACGTGGTGGGCTACAGCTCGGGCCTGTACGGGACCTGGTACCAGGACGCGTCGGCGCGCAGCGGCCTGTACGTGGACAGCTGGGCGCTCTACAACCGGTTCGACAATACGGTCAAGGGCGAGGGCCTGGCCACGGAGAAGTACAAGAGCCAGGGCGTTACCGGGTCCGTGGAAGTGGGGTATGTGCTGGAGACAGGCACGCATACCACCAGCGGCGGCAGGGAGAACCGATACGCTGTCCGGCCGCAGGCGCAACTCATATGGTCGGGCGTGAAAGCCGGCGAGCACACGGAACGTACCGGGACGACGGTGAAGGGCGTGGGCGGCGACAACCTGCAGACCCGCCTGGGCGCGCGGTTCTCCATGACCAGCCGCCGGCCGTCACAAGATCCGGCAAAAGCCGGCGGGTTCGAGACCTTCCTGGAAGTTAACTGGGTGCGCACCCCCAGGCCCTATGGGGTGAGCGTGGACGACTCCCGCATCCTGGTCCAGGGAAACAAAAACGTGGTCGAGATGTTGGCGGGCGTGGAGGGCGACTTGAACGAACGCGTGAGCATATCGGCGAACGTGACGCAGCGCCATGGCAGCCAGGGCTATCGCGACACCCAGGGCGGGGTGAGTGTGAAGCTCCGCTTCTAGACCCAGGCATGTCGGGGCGCCCCTGGCGCGACCCGACATGCCTGAAGGCGAGGGCGCCGCTCCCTGGAGGAGATACCGGCTAGAACGCCCGCGCACGGGCGCTCGTCCCGTGCCGCACTTGTTGGAATGTGTAATCCACCGGCCTGTCATGGGTGGAAGTCATTTCAATATCAGGACAGATTCGCCTCGCCCGGGCGCGCCGGGCGATTTTCGCGCCGCGCGCGTATGCCACGACGCAGAATGCGCGGTCAATAGGGAAGAGGGCGTGCTGATTTACGCCTAGCACGATTTTTCTGGTTATTCCGGACGCGATCAGTGACTTGAAGTTGCAATAACGACATTTTCCCCGGGAGCGTCCAAAGATACCCAGGGCGAATACTCATTCCTTGCAGTTTGATTAAATCAAGATAAGAAAACGACTTTAAATAATTTCTTACAAGACAAAAGGTCTCATTTATTTCCATATGTATGGAAAAAGAGATTATTTCAGGGATTTCCCCACGTTTATTACGACCTCGGCGACTTATTTCCATAGCATCGAAAACTTTTAGAAAAAAATTTGCTGCCGCCGCGGCCTACGATTCGTTGGCTCGTTGCCCACTGGTATGCCGGGGTATCGAGATGTAATTAATTTTGAGTGTGACGTCCACCCAGGCGCGAATAAGCGATTCGATTGCGCATCGATTATTTGGTTCCTGGGTGTCGATTTTTTGATGTATTCGACACGACGAAAACAGTGAGGTCCCCCGTGGTAAAGAGAATCGCAGTATGCGGTCTTGGATATGTCGGCCTGCCCGTGGCCGTGGCATTTTCCAGGCGTTTTGATGTCGTCGGCTTTGATGTGGACAAGCGGCGGATCACGAGCCTGAAACAGGGAGAGGACTGGACGGGCGAGATCGAGCGCGATGCCTTGCTGGCGTCGCCCATGCAATTTACCGATCAGGTGAGCGAGCTGGAGGGCTGCGATTTCTTCGTGGTCGCCGTGCCGACGCCGGTCGACGAAAAGAACAATCCCGATTTTTCCCTGCTGGTGCGGGCCTGCCGTTCGATCGGGCCGGTGCTGCGCCCCGGCAGCATCGTGGTGTTCGAATCGACGGTGCACCCCGGCGCGACCGAGGAAATCTGCGGGCCGGAACTGGAAAAGGTGTCGGGTCTGCGCTGCGGCGTCGACTTCAAGCTTGGCTACAGCCCCGAACGGATCAATCCGGGCGACCGCGAGCATCCGCTGGAGAAGATCGTCAAGATCGTGTCCGGCCAGGACGCGGAATCGCTGGAGATCATCGCCGGCGTCTATGAGCAGATCATCGACGCGGGCGTGCATCGCGCCTCCTCGATCAAGGTGGCCGAAGCCGCCAAGGTGCTCGAAAACACCCAGCGCGACATCAACATCGCGCTGATGAACGAGATGTCCAAGATCTGCGATCTGGTCGGCATCCGCACCGCCGAAGTGCTGGAAGCCGCCGGCACCAAGTGGAATTTCCTCAAGTTCACGCCCGGCCTGGTCGGCGGCCACTGCATCGGCGTGGACCCGTACTACCTGACGTCCAAGGCGCAGGAGCTGGGCTACCACCCCGAAGTCATCCTTTCGGGCCGCCGTATCAACGACGGCATGGCCAGCCACGTGGCCTCGCGCGTGGTGCAGACCCTGGCCCGCAACGGCCGCCTGAACGCCGCGACCCGGGTCGGCATCCTGGGCATGACGTTCAAGGAAAACGTGCCGGACATCCGCAATTCCAAGGTGGTCGACCTGTACCGCGCGCTGGGCGACTACGGCATCACGCCGGTGGCCTGCGACCCGATGGTCGACGTCGAACAGATGCGGCACGAGTACGGCATCAGCCTGGTGGAACGCGACCAGTTCCGCGACCTGGATGTGCTGATCCTGGCCGTGCCGCACCGCGAAACCATGGACACCCTCTGGGAAGACCTGCCGCAACTGGTCAAGGCCGACGGCCTGGTCTGCGACCTGAAGTCCGTGCTGGACAGCCGCCGTCTGCCGTCCGGCCTCTTGTACTGGACCCTCTGAGTCCAGGCCCGCCGCAACCCATCAAACACAGGAGAGGCCCGGAATGACCGCCTTTACCATCGCTCCGATTGGCACCTGCCGCATTCACACCCCGCTGCGCGACGCGGTGGGACGTTACCCGATCAAGCAACAGCTCGGGCGCAATTACGGTTTCGTGCACACCAGCGCCGAGGCGCTGCAGCAGGCCCGCTTCATGTTCGGCCAGGCCGAGGTTCCCACCGACGTGCAGCGCGTGATCTTCCGCCCGTCGAACGGCGAGCAGGCCCGCCGCGGCACGCACAAGCCGGCCGACCTGTACATGGTCGAGCTGTCCTCGCGCAAGCTGCTGACCGTCGGCGGCTACCCGATCCAGTCGAACTACCTGGTGCGTTTCTTCAGCGAGTTCTTCGCCGACCGCGCGCGCACCCGCGCGTTCTGGTCGCAGGCCAGCGACGAACGGCTTGCCGAGCGACGCGCGTGGCTGGACCAGGATCCCGTCTTCAAGAGCCTGTCCGCGGACAATCGCGAGCTGCTCGCCCGCATTGTCAAGCGCGAACAGACGGACGAGGAAATCGAACAGCAGATGCACGAGCTGGTCGACCTGCTGGGCCGGGACAAGGTCGTGTTCGTCACGCACGTCAATGCCATGACGCCCGACAATGTGCCGATCGAACAGCGGGCGCAACTGATCGCCGCGGTGACCGCCAGCGCGCAGCGCATCGGCGTGCCGTGCTATGACCCGACGCCGCTGATGAACAAGATCGGGCAGGCCGACGCGATGGAAGACGGCGGGCTGGACCTGACGCACTACACGCCGCTGTTCGCCGAGCGCCTGTACACCGAGTGGTTCAAGACTTTCGTGCGTCCGCGCATGAGCACCTCCACGCCGCAGCCGTCGGTGCCCAAGCTGAGCGCCGACGAAGGCGTCGAACGCATCGAGAAGATCTGGGATTCGGGCGACCTGCGCGAAGCCTCGCGCCGCCTGCGCGACGTGCTGCGCCGTCATCCGGGCCTGCCCGACCACACGCTGCTGTTCGCGCGCTTCCAGGAAGAACTGGGCGACTACGAAGGGTCGCTGGCGCTGCTGGGCGGCGCGGACGGCACGCTGGCCACCGGCAGCAAGGCCGAGCAGATCCTGATGCGCAACCAGTTCAAGCTGGGCCGCCATGACGTGGCGCACTCGCTGGCCGCCGGCCTGCTGGGCGACGAAATCGAGACCCCGGAAATCGTGCGCATCGCCGCGATCTCCGCCGGCCACCTGGGTTTCGTGGACGAGGCGCTGGGCAACTGGAAGCAGCTGTTCCGCATTTCCTCGCCGCAGGACGCGACCGCCACCGAGGCGGCCGACACCGTGCTGTCGCTGCTGCAGGCGGGCAGCGACATGGATGCCGCCCTGCGCTGGATCCATGAAGTGCGCGCCGCCATCCCGTCGCATGGCCGCAGCTTCGCGACGCTGTGGCGCGACCGGCTGATCGCCGGGGACCGCGCCGGACTGCGCGCGCTGGCGTCCGAGTCGCCCGCGCTCAAGGATGTCGAGGCGCTGGAGCTGATCAAGGAAGCTACGTGGCGTGGCTGCATCATGGCCGCGGCCGCGTTGGCCGTGTCGTGCAAACTGGCCGACAGCGAGCAGGAAGACATTTCGGCGTGGCTGAGCACGCAGTCCGCGGCGTGGGCCGAGGAGGGCGCGCAGGCGCTGGAGGAGGGCCGTCTGCGCGATGCCGCCGAGCGCATCTGCGCGCATCGCCTGCTCAATCCCGATGCCCTGGCCGGGGTGCGGGCGCAGCGCGCCTTTGAACGCGCCATGCGCCTGGGCGTGCGGGCCGCGCTGGTGGCGGGCAACCACAAGGAAGTGATCGACCTGACCGACATCGCGCTCGACACCCAGGTCGAATTCCCCGAACTGCACGCCATGCGCGGCCGCGCGGCCGATGCGCTGGGCGACAAGCAGACCGCCATGCGCCACCTGGAACAGGCCGCCGCCAACGAGTCGGCGCCGTTCAGCACGCAATTGCACTTTGCCCGTGTCGCGTTCAATGGCGGCTGGTTCGGCGAGGCCATCGACGCCTACAAGATGGTCCTGGCGCACGCGTCGGCCGACCAGAGCGCCCGCGACGAGGCCGAGCGCCAGCTCGGCAGGCTCGGACCGCGCGCCATCCGCGGCGCCCGCGAAATCCTGTCGGCCGGCGACCCCAAGGCGGCCTGGAACCTGCTGGACCGTGTCGCGCGGTCGTGGCCGGGGATGCCGGAAGTCGACCACGAGAAGCGCCGCATCCTGGCCGTGCTGTACGCCGAGGCGCGCGCGCTGGAATCGTCCAGCACCACCGAACGCCTGGCGCTGGGCGAGCGCATCCTGCAGCTGGTCTCCGACGATCCCATCGGCCTGCGCCTGGCCGCGGTGGGCGCCATGCGCCTGCACCGCTTCGAACAGGCCTTGCCCTACTGGCGCGCGCTCAAGGAGCGTTCCGACAATCCGGCCCAGTTCGATCACTACATCCAGCGCTGCCTGGTGTGGATCGACAAGGCCAACCGCAGGAAGGCCGCATGAATCCGCCATTGATCACCGAGCGCGAGAACACCGCGTCGTCCGACCTCCAGGCGGTCCAGGGCCGGCTGGAGGAAATCGTGGCGGCCTCGGTGCGGGTCCAGGTCGCGCAGGCCAATCTGGCGGACGCGCAAGCGCTGGCGCGCGGCCACATGGCCGACTCCAAGGTCCGTTTCCTGCTGCTCAGGCTGAAAGAGGCGGCGGGTCTGAACGAGGGCATGTCCGAGCAATGGGCCACGCTGCTGCGCGAATGCCCCGATGACCTGGAGATCGTGCGCTATCGCGCCACCCGCCTGGTCAAGGAGCGCCACCTCGAGGACGCGCTGGCCCTGGTCGAGCGGCACCTGCCGGAGTCCACCGAAAACCCGGCCCGGCTGTTCGCCCGCGCCAAGCTGCTGAGCGATATCCGAGCCTACGAACAGTCGGATGAACTGTTCCGCCGGCTGATCCTGCAGCACACGGACCGCAACATCCGCGTCGAATTCGCCAAGCGGCTGCGCAAGCGCGGCCTGCTGGCGGATGCGTTCGACGTCATCGCGCCCGTGGCCAAGCACCTGGCGCCGGGCAGCAAGGCGGCTGAGCTGGCCAACGGCCTGGCCAGCGACTACGCGTTCTATCAGCGGCTGGAGCCCGAGGCCTCGCTGGCCGGCCAGGACATCAGGATCGTGTCGATGAAGCACGCCATCCTGCATTTCCGCGATCGCCAGATCCCGGAATACTCGCCCGAGAAGCCCGTGTCGGTCGCGCTGGTGACGGGCAGCCTGGGGCCCGGCGGCGCCGAGCGCCAGCTGACGCGGCTGGCCGGGGAACTGGCCCGCATGGCGGACACGCCCAGCCCGCGCCCCGCCGATACGCCGATGAAGCCGGAGAAAGTGGAAGTGCTGGTCAAGCAGCACACCGAGCCGCCCGGTTCCAGCAAGAAGCAGGGCCTGGATTTCTTCCTGTCCGTGCTGGTCAAGGCGCGCATTCCGGTCACGGAAATCAACAAGCTGCCCGCGATCTCGGTGGCCCATCAATCCGTGCCGGACGGCAGCCTGGGCCGCCTGCTGGAGCAGTTGCCGCCGCCGGTCCACTATGGCGTGACGCGTCTGGCGCCGGTCCTGCGCGCGAGCACCTTCGACGTGGTGAGCCTGTGGCAGGACGGCACGTGCCTGTTCGGCGCCCTGGCGGCGCTGCTGGCCGGCGCGCCGACCATCCACCTGGTGTTCCGCGGCCTGCCGCCGAACATCCGCAAGGACCGCTTCCGCGAAGAGTATCCCGAGCTGTACCAGGCCCTGGCCCAGGTGCCTGGCGTGCATTTCGTCAGCAACAGCCGCAAGGCGGCCGAGGCCTACGCGGAATGGCTCGGCATCCCCATCGTGCGCTTCCACGTGCTGTACAACGGCGTGCCGGACCTGGCCACCGATGCCGCGCAGACGGACAAGGAAAAGTGGCAGGCCTTCCAGGAGAGCACGGCCGACGCCACGGAAACCATCGGCGGCGTGTTCCGCCTGGAGCCGGACAAGCGGCCGCAACTGTGGATCAAGCTCGCGGCGCTGTACCTGAAACAGCGTCCGCAGGCGCGCTTCGTCATCGTCGGCGATGGCCGGCTGCACGACAACATCGTGGCGTTGGCGGAAGACCTGTGCGTGATGGACCGGCTGCTGCTGGTCGGCTTGTCGAATCACGTGGGCTACTGGTATTCGCAAATGGACGCCAAGGTCCTGCTGTCGCGCTACGAGGGCCTGCCCAATGTGCTGATCGAAGCCCAGCTGCTGGGCGTGCCGGTCGTGTCGACGCCGGCCGGCGGCGCGGGCGAGTGCTTCGAGGAAGACCAGACCGGGCACCTGCTGGGCGACGTCGAGCACCCCGACCTGCATGAAGCCTGCGACAAGGTCGCGTCGATCGTGGACCGGGTGCGCGCCGACCAGGGCCTCAAAGCCCAGAGCCGCGAGCGGGCGCAGACCTTGTTTTCGCTGGAGGCGATGCTGGGCAAGTTCCTGAGCCTGTGCATGCCGCTCATGCCCGAGTCGGAGAACGACGCGAGCATGGAGCTGCCCCCCATGCGTCTCATGCAGGCCTGAGCGTCCGCCAGTCCCATCCTGGTCCTGAAGATAAAGGAAGTTATGCAAATGACCGCCCCGGCGGCGGGTCCGCGCCGCATTGCGGCGCCGGCCCTGCTGCTGATTACCGTACTGATGCTCAGCGGCTGCCAGCTGCCGCGCTCCGGCCCCATGTTGGGCGAGATGACAGGCGCCCACGACGCCAAGGATGTCGTCGTGATGCCCGCGTCGCGCGAACTCGCGCGCGCGAGCCGGGTGCCCGAGGTCTCCGATTTTCCCGTGCCCTACCGCGACCTGACCCAGGCCGGCTTCGACAGCCTGGTGCCGGGCGATGGCATCAATGTGAAGGTGTGGGAGCGCGGCGGGCTGGGGGTGTTCGCGGCGGACCCGACCGGCGTGAGCGACCTGGGCAACCAGGAACTGGACCGCAACGGCAATGTGTCCTTTCCCATCCTCGGCAAATTCAAGGCCGGCGGCATGACGCTGGGGCAGTTGCATGACGCCATCGTGGCGCGCCTGAGCCGGCTGGTGGCTGGCGCCGATGTCAGCGTGACGCGCGCGGCCGATGCCCGCGGGCAGATGGTGACGGTGCAGGGCAACCTGACCAAGCCGGGCATGTATCCGATCACGCAGACCTCCCAGCGGCTGAGCAGCGCGCTGGCGCAGGCGGCGCCGGTGCAGACCAATCCGGAGCAGCTCGTCATCAGCCTGCGGCGCGACAACAAGGTCGCCTCGGTGCGCCTGTCGGACATCTACCGCAACCAGAACAACGACATCCTGCTGCGCTCCGGCGATGTCATCACGGCCTACGAATCGCGCGAGTTCCTGACCGTGCTGGGCGCGGCCGGCAACCAGGGCCGCGTGGCCATCAGCAAGCGCAACTACAGCGTGCTGGACGCGCTGGCCGACTCCAAGGGCCTGGATGACCAGACCGCGGACCCGCGCTCGGTGTTCCTGTTCACGCCCGCGCAGGCGGGCGTGGAGGGCAAGCCGGACCTGCTGCCGGTGGTGTACCAGTTCGACCTCACGCGCCCGGAACAGGTGGCGCTGGCCCGCGAATTCACCGTGAAGGAAGGCCAGGCGATCTATATCTCCGACGCGCCGTTCACCCAGGTGCAGAAGGTGCTGTCCGCGTTCCGCGTGACCATGAGCGCCGGCTTCAGCGCCACCCGGGCGATCGACTCCAACTCCGGCTCCTCCAGCGGCATCAGCCAGTAGCGTGTCGATGAGTAACGAGGATCGGATCAAGGGTTGGCGTTCGCGGAGAAAGGACAGCAGTTACGCGGTGGGATCGGGCGTCGCCGCCTGGCGCCTGGACCCCGCCGCGCTGTTCGAGGCCAAGGCTGAGCCGGCCGTCCTGCTCAAGCCTTTGCTGGCGCGCCTGCAGGGCGAGCCGCACGACTCGGTGGCCGCCCGGCGGGCGGTCTACGAGGCGGTGCAGGCCGAGCTGGACGCGGAAATCGCGCGCGCCAAGGTCGATGAGTCGCTGGCCGACTTTTCGCGGCGGCGCCTGCGCATCATCGTGCGCCTGCTGGAGCAGGACATCCGCGCCGGCGTCGAGGTGTTCGCGCCGGGCTACATGCCCGCCCGGCTGGTGGCCGAGGATCAGCGCCTGGCCCAGGCGCAGGAGCGGCGCGAGCAGCGGCGCAGGCAGGACGAGGCGCGCGATGCGCGCCGCCATGCCTCGCGCAACGATATCGCGCTGGAGATGGAACTGCCCGCGGGCGAGGCCGGCGACCTGGAGATCCTGCGGGAGCGGGTGCGCGGACTGCATGCCGGGCATCGTCCGCACATCGCCGGCCGCGGCTGGCCGGGCGGACGCACGCTGCTGGCGCTGTTCGTCTACCAGCTGCATGTGATGCATGGCGAAAGCCGGATCGCCCTGTTGTGGGCGTTCGTGGGTCCGGTCGTGCTGCTGACGCTGATTTCGTCGCTCTACATCCTGATGGGCACGCACTACATCCTGGGGATGGACGTGCAGACCTTCTCGCTGCTGGGCGCGACGACCTGGATCATGTTCCGGCAGATCATCTTCCGGAGCAGCACGGCCTACGTATCGGCGCGCGGCCTGTTGAATTTCCAGGGTGTGTCGTCGTTGATGTGCGCGCTGGTGCAGGCGCTGCTGTACGTGTCGGTGTACCTGGTGGTGTTCGTGGTGCTGATCACCGCCGGCCATGCGCTCGATCTCATCACGCTGCCCAGGAGCTGGCCGGGATTCATGCTGTACGTGGTGCTGATGGCGTGCTGCGCCGCGGCGATGGGCCTGCTGTTCGGCGCGATCGCGACCTTCTGGCACTTCTTCCTGCGGCTGGCGCCCGTGATCGAGCGCTTCCTGCAGATTTTCTCGGGGGTTTTCTTCGTCTCGGAGCAGCTGCCCGAGCAATTGCGGCCCTGGATGCTGTGGCTGCCGTTCTCGCATGGCATGCAGTTGTTGCGCTCGGCCTACTTCGACGCCTACACGTCGCAGGACGCGAGCCTGGGGTACTTCCTGACCAGCCTGGTTTTCCTGATGGCGGTCGCCCTGGCGGCCGAGCGGCTGGCCCGTCCCAATATCCAGCCCATGTGAGGAACGACGATGATTCATCTCAATGGCGTGACGGATGAACCGCTGGCCTTCGGCAACCGGCAGGCGCTGCTGGCGCAGGCCCACCTCGACATTCCCGTCGGGCGCTACGCCTTGCTGTCGCCCGCGCCGGAGCTGCACCGCCAGATCATCGACCTGCTGTGCGGCCTGCGGCCGCCGCGCCAGGGATTCGTCCAGCACGACGGCAACGTCTCCTGGGCGATCGGCCGGCAGGGCTTCATCCGCGGCAAGGCCAGCGGCCTGAACATGATCGAGCTGGTGAGCCAGATGTACGAGCTCGATGCCGACGCCACCTATGAACTGGTGGCCGACCTGATCACCGACCCCAAGAGCCTGTCCCGGCCGATGGAGCATTGGCCGCTGTTTGCGCGGCAGGAGTTTTCGTTCGCGCTGGCCCTGGCGCCGGCGTTCGACGTCTACGTGATCGAAGGGGCCATTCCCTTCGAACCCTGCCGCTTCACCCGTCTCTGGCTGGCGCTGTTCGAAGAACGGCTGATCGGCAGGACGCTCATTCTTTCCAGTTACCGCCAGAATCAATTGGCGGACTATTGCCTGAAGGGCCTGATTTATGAACGAAGCGCACTCCGCATCGAAGACGACCTCGACCAGTGCATCAGCAAGTTCCCCCCGCGACGATCACGAAGCGAATCCGGAACAGGCGACGACGTTTTCGGCGGCTTCGACGAGGGCCAGCTCGGCTTCTGAGAGCGGCTCCGAGATCGAGCGCCGGCGCCGCGAGCGGCAATCGGCGCTGGAGGACCGTCGCTGCCGCCGCTGGATCAATGCCTTCATCGTCGTGGCTCCGGTCGCGCTGGCGCTGGTCTACGTGCTCTGCATCGCCACGCCGCGCTATGAGGCCGAGTCGCGCTTCTTCGTGCAGTCCGGGTCCGGCCAGCAGGGCGGCGGCGCCATGGCGGCCAGCCTGCTCACCACGGGCAACTCGGGCGGCATGCTCGGCGGCTTCGTCGACGGCTGGGCGGTCAGCGACTTCCTGAGGTCGCGCGACAGCATGCGGCAGCTGGACAAGAAGGTCGGCCTGCGCCATTACCTGCTCAATACCGGCCTGGACCCGGCCAACCATCTGTCGGAGGACTCGAGCGAGGACGATCTCTATCGCGCCTACCGGGCCTCGGTGCAGGTTTCCTTCAACGCGCTGGAGCAGATCGACGTGCTGCGCGTGCGCGCCTATTCGCCCGAAGACGCGGAAACCCTGTCCAAGGCCCTGATCGGCCTGGCGGAAGACTTCGTCAGCTCCATGAACGAAAAGGGCGTGGCGGACAAGCTGAGGGTCAGCGAGGAGTCGGTCAAGCAGGCCGAGCAGAAGGCGCTGGGCGCGCGCGAGGCGCTGACGACATGGCGCACCACGCACGGCAATATCGACCCGACGGCCACGGTGGCCATGCTGCTGAACCTGTCCAGCCAGCTGGAAGCGGAACTGAGCACCGCCCAGATCAACCTGGACAAGATCCGCGCGCTGAACAACAAGGACCACTTCATGCTCAAGCCGGCCGAAACGCAGGTCGTGGCCTTGAAGAAACGGCTCGCCGCCGTGCGCCAGCGCCTGAGCGGCGAAGGCAACACGGAAGCGAAGCAACTCAAATCGTACGAGGCGCTGCGCAATACCCAGGCCTTCGCCGATTCGAATCTGACGCTGGCGCAGCAGTCCTACCAGCAGGCCGTGACGGACGCCCTGCGCCTGCAGCGTTACCTGTCCATCATCGCGCAGCCGGTTTCCACCGACCGGCCCAGCAGCCCGCGCACGGGGGTGCTGCTGTTGCAGGCGCTGGCGCTGGGCTTCGTGCTCATGTTCGTCCTGCGCGCGGCGATGGCCCTGCTGAGAGGATTGCGCCATGGTTGATACCACGATTGAACGCCCCGGCGCCGCCGCGCCGGCCGCTGTCCATGCCGCGCCGAGCGATGGCGTCAGCCGCCTGCGCGCGGTCATCAAGCAGATCCTGGAGGCGGACGACCCCTTGCAGGCGATGGCCGGGCTCGGGCCGGCGCTGGCGCGGGTGGAAGAGGGCTGGCGCGACGCGCGCCGCCTGCTGGTGTCGCCGTTCGTGAAGGTGGGCCGGCTGGCGCCGGCGATCGCCGCGCTGGAGCAGCTGGTTCAGACCTATCCGGCGCGTACCGATGACCGCCGCCTGCTTGCCAGCCTGCTGGGCCGCACCGAGCAATGGGACCGCGCCATCGAGCAGGCGGACGCCGCCGCCGCCATTGCGCCCGATAGCGGCGCGCTGCAGGCCGCGCGGATCCAGCTGCGGGTGCAGGCCGGACGCATCGCGCAGGCCGCCGAGGTCGCGCGCCAGACCGCCGCCCAGGCGCGCGCCAATCCGGGCGACGCGCATTGGTGGATGCTGGCCCATGCGCGCAACGGCGACGCGGCTGATGCCGCCGGCATCGCCATGGCCTTGCAGCCGGCGGATCTGCCGAACGCGCGCGTGGCGACGGTCGCCGTGCGCGCGTTGCTCGACGATGACCGGGTCGAGGCGGCGATCCTGCTGGGCAACGGGGCGCTGGACGCAGGCCACGATGCTCCGGCGCTGCGCGCATCGCTGGGGCTGGCGCACCTGCGGCGCGCCACCGACGACGACCGCAAGGTGCATGCCCCGGCGCACTTCGAGGCGGGGCTGAACGCGGCGCCGGCCGACGTGCGGCTGTTGACACTGCATGGAGAAACCCTGCTGCGCGCCGGCCGCTACAAGGAGGCCGTGGCGCCGTTGCGCCAGGCCATGGAGCTGGCGCCGGAGCTGGAGCAGACCCGCGCCCTGTACGCCCGCGCGTTGCGCTACACGCTGCAATACGAGGAGGCCGCAGACCAGATGCTGCACCTGGTCGAGAAGTCCCCCGACAAGCGGCTCTGGCAGCGCGCCGCCATCGGTGCGCTGTCTCAGGCGGGCCGCAAGCAGGAGGCCGAGAGCCTGTTCGCGCGCTACGTCGCGCAACGCGGCGACGCGCTGCCGCCGACCTTCCAGCAGGCCCTGGATCAACTGGACCAGAAGCTGGACACCGCGCCGATCCCGCAGGCCCGCCTGGACTGGGCCTGGTCGATGCGGGGCGACGCCACGGCCGACCGCGCGCAATGGGAGCGGCGCGCGCGCTGGGGCCATCTGGTGGACCACCTGCTGTTCGACTGGCTCGAATGCCGCGAGGACAGCGTCGAGGAGGCCATGCAGGTGCTGGGCGAACTGGACACCGGCGAGCGTTTCTTCGCGCCGCTGCTGGCCGCCGGCCGGGGCGTGGTGGTGGCCACGGCGCACGTGGGGCCCATGTATGCCGGCTTGATGGCGCTGGAACTGCTGGGCATTCCTTCGCGCTGGCTGGCGACCGCGCCCAGCATCGCCCAGAGCAGCTACGCCGCCGCCCTGATTTCCACCGCCGACCAGACCGAGGCGCAGGTCGCCAAGGCCTGCATGCGCGCGCTGGCCGCGGGCAATGTGCTGTGCCTGGCCGTGGATGGCGCCGCCAACCCCGCCGCGCCGCGCAGCGTCTTCGAGGGGCAGGCGGTGACCTATTCCAGCTTCGCCGCGCACCTGGCGCACCGCCAGGGCGTGCCGTCGGTGTTCTACACCCCGCGCTGGGAGAACGGCCGGGTGGCCTACACGCTGGAGATGCTGCCCGCCGTGGAACCGGGCGAGGATGCCGACGCGTACGCGCGGCGTTGGCAGGAGGCGTATTTCAAGCACCTGCGGGCGCATGTGGCCGGCCCGCCGGAGAACCTGCGCCTGAGCGGCGGCATCTGGCGCCACGTGCAGGCCGCGGATCGGTCCGCGCAGGGTTAGGGAGTGAATGTCCATGAAAGCAGGAACGAATACAACGGAAGCGGCGACGGGCAGGGCGCCGCGCCGCAAGCGCGGCGGGCAGGCCGGGCGCGGGCTGCCGGGCGCGCCGGCCTGGCTGCCCGGGGTGGGCATGCTCGTGGCGGCCATGCTGTATGGCGGCGCGGCCGCCGCCAGTGAATCCTGCGCCAGTCCGGACGAACGCTGCCCCTTCGTTTCCGAACTGCTGCAGCAGCGCGAAGGCTATGGCGCCCGCGCCACGGGCGGCCTGGGCGGCAAGTTCATCGAGGTCACCTCCGACCAGGACGCCGGACCGGGCACGCTGCGCGCGGCGCTGGCGCAGGCCAAGAAGGGACCGACCTGGATCCGCTTCGCCTCGGACATGACGATCGTGCTGGACTCGCAGCTGCGGGTGCCGTCGAACACCACGATCGACGGCCGCGGCAAGCACGTGGCCCTGATCGACGACGGGCTGGGCGTGTATGGCAGCAAGAACGTCATCCTTACGCACCTGACCATCGACGGCCGCCTGAACCGGCTGACGCAGGCCGTGAACATCGCCAACGACAGCCGCGACGTGTGGGTGGACCACATGGACCTGTCACGCATGTCCGACCGGCTGCTGAACGTGAAGAACGGCTCCACCGACGTCACGATCTCGTGGACCAAGTTCCACAATTCGAACAAGGTCATGCTGCTCAACAACATCACCTCGAAGAACCTGTTCGCGAACTACGAACGGGATTCCATCGCGCGCGTGACGCTGCACCACAATTATTTCTTCAACACCGTGCAGCGCAATCCCCGCGGGCAATTCGGCACGTTCCACCTGTTCAACAACCTGCTGGAGAACTGGGATTTCTACGGCATGAGTTTCAGCCTGGAGGCCAAGGCGCTGGTGGAAGGCAACATCTTCAACAATGACGCCAAGCGCCAATGCGTGGAGCCGGAATTCTTTCCCACGGTGGAAGGGGTGAAGGTGAACTATTGCCGCTATATCCCCACGGCCGCCAAGCGCAGCGCGCTGGACAACGGGGCGTCGGACGAGGGCGCCTACCAGGACTTGAAGGCGGTGCACGGCTATACGCGCGACTTCAAGGCGTTCCTGCGCCTGAAGGACAACCTCTACCTGGGGGATGCGAAACCCGTGCTGCAGGACTACCGTCCCGAGGCCGCGCCGACGCCGCCGTATTGCTATGGGTACGAGAAGCCCTCGGCGGAACTGGCCGACCGGATCCGCAAGCATGCGGGCAACACCAGCGGCGATACGCCGCTGCCGGCAGCGCGCACCGGCGCGGGTTGCGGCGGCTGAAACGACGGGTCAGGCCTGGTGCGACAGCGGCCGCTCGGGAATCGGCGCGATCCGCTCGGGCGGCGGCGACACGCGCCACGAGGCGCGCCGGCGCAGCGCGCCGAACAGCTTGAGGCCTTGCGGCCAGTCTTCCAGGCCGCTGTCGGCATTGATGTGGCCGGCGCCGGGGATCACCACCACGCGGCTGCCCCAGTTCTCGGCAAAGGCGCGGGCGCGCTCCAGCCGACAGTAGGGGTCGTTGTCGCTGGCCACCACCACACTCTGGAACGGCAGCGATTGGCGCGGGATCGGCGCGAAGCCGCGCAGACAGTCCGGCGCGTCGGGGCGTTCGACATCGGCCGGCGCCACCAGCAGGGCGCCGGCGACCTTGGCGCGCAGCGGCACCGGCAGCGCCGCGCTGATCAGGCAGCCCAGGCTGTGGGCGACCAGCAGCACCGGGCTGCGGGCCTGGTCGACCAGGCCGGCCAGGGTGGATATCCATTCCGCGCTCACCGGATTCTGCCAGTCGCGCTGCTGCACCCGCACCGCGTGCGGCAACAGGGCCGCCCAGCGCGATTGCCAGTGTTCGGGTCCGGAGTCTTTCCATCCGGGGACGATGATCGGTTGGAGTCTCATGGCGGCCATGATGCCGCGCCGTCTTAGTAACGCAAACGAATAAATCCGCTTTTGCATATACGGTGGCGGGCATAAGGGCGGCGGCGCCCCTGATGCGGCACCGCAATATCGAAACCTCGCCCAAGGCGGGCCGGAACCCCTGCAAAAGCCGCTATTTTTCAGTGTATGCTTGCCGCGCTAATGCAACGTAACGGGGCGTGACCAACGCGTTTTCCGGCCGTCCGCCCGTACATAAACCAACGATTACAAGCCATTAAGGGAGTCCACTCATGAAGCAAGCATTTCGTCTGACCCCGGTCATCGCGGCCCTGGGCGTCGCCGCGGGGTTGGCGTTCAGCGCCGGCGCGCACGCGCAGACCATCAAGATCGGCGTGGTGGGCCCCACCACCGGCGCGGTCACCCAGTACGGCGACATGGTCCGTGAAGGCGTCGACACCGCGGTGGAACGCATCAACGCCGCCGGCGGCATCAACGGCAAGAAGCTGGAAACCGTGGTCATTGACGACGGCTGCGAACCCAAGCAGGGTCCGGTCGCCGCCAACCGCGTGGTCAACAGCAAGATCGGTTTCGTCGTGGGCCACGTCTGCTCGGGCGCCACCATCGCCGCCGCCGACATCTACAACAACGAAGGCGTGGTCATGGTCACGCCCTCGGCCACGTCGCCGGCCCTGACCGACGGCAAGAACTACGAGTTCATCTTCCGCACCATCGGCCGCGACGACCAGCAAGGCCCCGCCGCCGCCAAGTTCATCCTGGACAAGCTCAAGCCCAAGAAGGCCGCCGTGCTGCATGACAAGCAGTCGTATGGCCAGGGCATCGCCACCGCCGTCAAGAACGACCTCGAAAAGGGCGGCGTGCCCGTCGCCATCTTCGAAGGCATCAACGCCGGCGACAGCGACTACTCGGCCGTCATCACCAAGCTCAAGAGCCAGGGCGTGGACTTCGTCTACTACGGCGGCTACCACCCCGAAATGGGCCTGCTGCTGCGCCAGGCTGCCGAGCAGGGCGTGAAGGCCAAGTGGATGGGTCCGGAAGGCACGGGCAACCCGGACATCAACGCCATCGCCGGCGACGCCGTCGAAGGCATGCTGCTGACGCTGCCGGCTGACTTCACCCAGAACGCCGCCAACGCCGAGATCGTCAAGGCCTTCGCCGCCAAGAAGCGCAACGCCAGCGGCGCGTTCCAGATGACGGCCTACACCGCCACCCAGGTCATCGCCGACGGCATCAAGGGCGCCGGCAGCGAAGACCCGACCAAGGTCGCCAAGTACCTGCACGCCAACACGTTCGACACCCCCATCGGCAAGGTGGCCTGGAACAAGCAGGGCGACCTGACGAACTTCCAGTTCGACGTCTTCGTGTGGCACAAGGACGGCTCGAAGTCCGTTTATAAATAAGGACTTGGCGCGCATCCGGGCGGCTTTCCAGCCGCCCGGATGCGCCATCCGCCAGACCCCTCGGCCGGGCCGGAAGCGATGTCTTCCCGCCCGGCTTTTTCGTGGGCGCCGCCCGCCGGGAACCGAGCCGTCGCCGGCGCGGTCGAACGCCGCTCGCGCGGTTTTGCGTAGAATGCGGCGAAATCGCTCTCTCTTTTTCTGTCCGGACACCCCATGACCAAGGCCTTGCTAGTCGAAGACGATCCGAAGCTGTCGCGCCTGATCGCGCAGTTCCTGGAGCAACACGGGTTCCAGGTCGCCCAGGCCTACCGCGGCGACCATGCGGTGGAGGCGTTCCGCCGCCACGACCCGGCCATCACCATCCTCGACCTGATGCTGCCCGGGCGCGACGGCCTGCAGGTCTGCCGCGACCTGCGCGCCTTCTCGTCGGCGCCGATCCTGATGCTGACCGCCCGCGAGGACGACCTGGACCAGATCCTGGGCCTGGAATCGGGCGCGGACGATTACGTCATCAAGCCGGTCGAGCCGCGCGTGCTGCTGGCCCGCATCCGGGCGCTGTTGCGGCGTCACAGCCAGCTCGAGGAACCGCCGGAGCGCCTGGAGTTCGGGCCGCTGGTCATCGACCGGCGCACCCGGGC
Organism: Achromobacter sp. 2789STDY5608615; assembly: GCF_001298995.1. Classification (NCBI taxonomy): domain Bacteria; kingdom Pseudomonadati; phylum Pseudomonadota; class Betaproteobacteria; order Burkholderiales; family Alcaligenaceae; genus Achromobacter; species Achromobacter sp. 2789STDY5608615. The sequence goes on along the minus strand of NZ_CYTY01000018.1, from coordinate 111,960 downwards.
GGTGATCCACGGCGGCGTCGAGGTCGACCTGACCACGATGGAATTCGAGATGCTGTGGGCGCTGGTCAGCCAGGCCGGCCAGGTGCTGACGCGCGACGACCTGCTCAACGCGGTGCGCGGCATCGAGCTCAACGGACTCGACCGCAGCGTCGACGTCTGCGTCAGCAAGCTGCGCCGCAAGCTGGACGATGACCCGCGCGATCCGGCGCGCATCAAGACCGTGTGGGGCAAGGGCTATCTGTTCTCGCCCAAGGCGCACGAGGACGGCGATGATTAAATTCGTCCTGCGGCTCTTCGTGGTGCTGGCGGTCGGCTTCGTGATTTCCAACGAAGTCGTGGACCGTTCCGCCAACTACCTGTTCGAGCCGGTCAGCGACGCCTATACCCGCGAGTCGGTGCGCGGGCAGATCCATTCCCTGGTGCTGGAACTGTCGAAGGTCGAGCCGGGCGCGCGCGCGGCTTACATCGAAAAGCAGCTCAAGCCCTACTATGGCCTGGGCCTGCGCGTCTTCAATGCGTCGGACTACAACGCCAGCGACAGCGAACGGCGCATCGTCGCCCGCGGCGACTTCTTCATCCGCGACAAGATGCAGACCTTCGTGGCCGCGATTCCCGGCCCCGACCACCAGTGGCTGGAGGTCAAGCTGCCGCCCGAGCCGTCGTTCGGCCCGTGGGTGGTGGCGGCGGTCTATTCGGCGCTGGGCCTGCTGCTGTGCGCCTTCATGCTGGTGTGGGCGCTGCCGATCTGGCGCGACCTGGAAGCCCTCAAGACCGCCGCCCTGCGCATGGGGCAGGGCGACCTGGAGGCCCGCGCGCGGCTGTCGCGGCATTCCAGCATCGGCAACCTGGGCGATACCTTCAACCTGATGTCCGAGCGCATCGCGGCGCTGATCGGCAACCAGCGCGAGCTGACCAACGCCGTTTCGCACGAGCTGCGCACGCCGATCGCGCGCCTGTCCTTCGAGCTCGACATGATCGGCCGCGCCGACGAGCCGGCCGAGCGCAAGCGCCTGATCGACGACATGAAGAGCGACGTCGCCGAGCTCGACAGCATGGCGTCCGAGCTGCTGATGTACGCGCGCCTGGAACACAAGGGCGATGGCGTCGCGCTGCAGCCGCAGGACGCCCGCAGCTGGCTCGATTCGGTGGTGCAGCACGCGGGCTTCGAGGCCGACCAGTCCGGCGTGCGCTGCGAGGTGGTGCTGTGCCAGGTGCGCGAGGTCCACCTGCACCAGCGCTACATGACGCGGGCGCTGCTGAACCTGCTGCAGAACGCCATCCGCTACGCCGGCGGCCGGGTCCAGGTCAGCCTGGTGTCGCCCGCGCCGCGCGAGTATGTGCTGATGGTCGACGACGACGGCCCGGGCATCCCGCAGGCCGACCGCGAACGCATTTTCGAGCCCTTCATCCGCCTGGACGAGAGCCGCGACCGCGGCACCGGCGGCACCGGGCTGGGGCTGGCCATCGTCAGCCGCGTGGCGCGCTGGCACAACGGCACCGCCGAGGCCACCGACAGCCCCTTGGGCGGGGCCCGTTTCATCATCAGCTGGAAGGCGGCCTGAGGCCGGGGACAGGGGCGCGCCGCATCGATCCGGCCCGCCTTTAACAAACTTAACAATCTGTCCTTCCAATCTTCACAAACTCCATACAAAGCGGGAAAGATCGGGGACGCGTCCCTGTCTAGCATGACGGCAGTTCTCAAAAGAGGGTTGCCTGTTCGTCATGTTTTCGCTCGCCCGCCTGGTCGCCGTCGCCATGCTCCTGATCGCCGCCGGCGGTTGCCAGGGCGGGGCCCCGGCCGCGCCGCCGACCATCGCCCGCGGCGACTATCCGGCGGTAGTGGCGTACCTGAAGCAGCGCATTGCCTATGACCTGGACGCGCAGCGGGTGCCGGGCCTGTCGATCGCCATCGTCGATGACCAGCGCACGGTCTGGAGCAGCGGCTTCGGCTATGCCGATTCGGCGCGCCATCGCAACGCCACCGGCGACACGCTCTACCGGGTAGGCGCCATCTCCAAGGTCGTGACCGCCGCGGGCGTGCTGCGCGCCGCCGACGACGGCCGCCTGTCGCTGGACATCCCCGCCACCCAGGCGCTGCCGCAATCGGCGCTGGAGCCGCGCCGCGCCGCCATGCACTGGATGGACACCTATCCCTTCACCGTCCGCCGCCTGCTGGCATTGCGTCCCGACACGCTGGAAGACACCATGGGCCGGGCCCGCGCCGACATGGGCTACGCCATGCTCGGCGACATGGTGGCGCACGCCGCCGACGAGCCCTTCGACGCCTACGTGCGCCGCACGCTGCTGCAGCCGCTGAACATCTCGCGCGCCGGCTTCCGGCTGGCGGCCGCCGGCGACGACGCGCGTGAACTGCGCGCGGCCGGCTACCGCCGCGGCATCCCGTGGGTCGAACAGCCGCAGCCGAACGAGGCCGCGGAAGGCCTGTGGGCCAGTTCCGCCGAGATGGCGCGTTTCTCCAGCATGCTGTTCGGCGGCGGCACCTACCAGGGGCGCCGCATCCTCAACGACGAATCCGCGCTCACGCTGCTCAACCTGGAGACGGTGGCCAACGGCATGGACCTGGAGTGCCGCCTGGCGCTGTCGTGGCTGGCGGCGCCCTGCGATGCCGACTACATCGCCGGCGACGCGCTGCGCGACCACAGTGGTGCAACCGAAGCCTTCCATGCCCGCTGGCTGCTGGCGCCGCGCGAGAAGCTGGCGGTGCTGGTGATGAGCAATGCCGACAGCGCCGAGCCGCTGGTGGCCTCGGTCTCGACCCTCGCCATGAACCTGATGCGCCAGGCCAAGGGCGTGGCGCAAGAGTAGGCATGCGCCGCGGCAGCCGCGGCGTGGCCCTGTTTTCCCCTCAACCTCGTTTCCCGGATGTTTTTATGAAGCGAAATCTCTCTTTGTCCCTGATGCAGCGCCGCGCCGGCGCGGCGTGTTTGCTGGCCAGCCTGCCGGTGTTGTCGTTCGCCGCGGGCGGCCAGCAGGTCGCCGACAATTCGGTCTACGGTTCTCGCGGCGCCAGCTCGCGCGGCATCGAGGTCGCCACCGGCGCCGAGAAGCCGGCCGAGGAGTGGAAGTTCTACGGCACGCTGGGCGTCGGCTACGCGCCGCGCTACAGCGGCAGCGACGAGAGCTCGGCCCTGCCGATCTTCGGCCTGGGCATCCGCAGCCCGGGCGGCTTCTTCCTGGACACGGCCCACGGCCTGGGCTGGGAGACGCAGGCGCTCAGCAGCACTTTCCGCTTCTACGTCGCGCCCAGCGCCTCGCGCAAGGACCACAAGAAGGGATTCGAGGGCTCGAACAAGCTGCGCGGCATGGGCGACATCAAGAGCCGCGCGCAGATCGGCATGGATGCCGAGACGCAGCTGGGCCCGGTGACGCTGTCGGCCACGGTGGCGCACGCATTCAAGAAGGGCGACGACCGGGACGTGGGCAGCGCCTACACGCTGTTCAACCTGGGCGCCAGCACCACGGTGTACGAAGGTTCGGCGGGCGCGATCTCGCTGGCGCTGAGCAGCAACTTCGGCGACGGCAACTACATGCGCACCTGGTACGGCGTGAGCGATCGCCAGTCGGCCAACTCGGGCTACCGCCGCTACAACCCCAAGGGCGGCCTGGAAAGCATCGGCCTGGGCGCGACCTGGGCGCTGCCGTTGAGCAAGGAATGGTCGTGGTCGGTCGCGGCCGAGGCGCGCCGCCTGTATGGCG
>NZ_CYTY01000018.1:85768-107946 GCF_001298995.1 Achromobacter sp. 2789STDY5608615 | reverse complement strand
TCGGACAACTGGCGGGTGGTGCAGCGCACGACCAGGGTGGTCTTGCCGCAGCGGCAGTGGACCAGCTGTTCGGAGCCCAGCGTTTCGACCATCTCGACTTCGGCCGGCACGCCCTGCGTGTTCAGCAGCATGTGCTCGGGGCGCATGCCCATGATGACCTTGCGGCCGCGCACCTGCGACGGCACCTGCAGCGGCGAGATCTCCAGCGCCAGGCCGTCGGCGGTCTGCACCGTGCCGTCGCCGGCGACGTTGACTTCCATCAGGTTCATCGGCGGCGAGCCGATGAAGCCGGCCACGAAGGTCGAAGCGGGCTTCTCGAACACTTCCATCGGCGTGCCGATCTGCTCGGGCACGCCCTGGTACATGACGATCATGCGGTGCGCCAGCGTCATGGCCTCGACCTGGTCGTGCGTCACGTACAGGCTGGTGGTGCCCAGGCGGCGGTGCAGCTTCATGATCTCCAGGCGCATCGCCACGCGCAGCTTGGCGTCCAGGTTCGACAGCGGTTCGTCGAACAGGAACACCTTGGGTTCGCGCACGATGGCGCGGCCCATGGCCACGCGCTGGCGCTGGCCGCCCGACAGGGCGCGCGGGCGGCGGTCCAGCAGGTGGCTCAGTTCCAGGATCTGCGCGGCGGCGTCGACGCGCTTCTTGATCTCGTCTTTGGAGAACTTGCGGATCTTCAGGCCGTACGCCATGTTCTCGAACACGGTCATGTGCGGGTAGAGCGCGTAGTTCTGGAACACCATCGCGATGTCGCGTTCGGCCGGCTCGAGATTGTTGACGACCTTGTCGTCGATCACGATCTCGCCGCTGGTCACGGTTTCCAGGCCGGCGACCATGCGCATCAGCGTGGACTTGCCGCAGCCCGAGGGGCCGACGATGACGATGAATTCACCGTCCTTCACATCCATGTCGATGCCATGGATGACCGGCACGTTGCCGGCGTAGGTTTTCTTTACGTTGCGAAAGCTGAGAGTAGCCATGAGTTATTCGTATCGGAGTCGTTGTCGGGTAGGCGATAGGGGAGGGTCACTTTTCAGTGTCGACCAAGCCCTTGACGAACCATTTCTGCATCAGGATGACGACCAGCGCCGGCGGGATCATCGCCAGCATGGCGGTGGCCATGGTGATGTTCCATTCGGTCACGCTGTCGCCGCCGCTGATCATCCGCTTGATGCCGATGACGACGGGGTACATGTCTTCCTGCGTGGTCACCAGCAGCGGCCACAGGTATTGGTTCCAGCCGTAGATGAACTGGATCACGAACAGCGCGGCGATGCTGGTCTTGGACAGCGGCAGCAGCACGTCGCGGAAGAAGCGCACCGGGCCGGCGCCGTCGATGCGGGCGGCCTCGATCAGTTCGTCCGGCACCGTCAGGAAGAACTGGCGGAACAGGAAGGTGGCCGTGGCCGAGGCGATCAGCGGCAGCGTCAGGCCGGCGTAGCTGTTGAGCAGGCCGAGGTCGGCCACCACCTTGTAGGTGGGCGCGATCCGCACTTCGACCGGCAGCATCAGCGTGACGAAGATCATCCAGAAAAAGAACATGCGGCCGGGGAAGCGGAAATACACCACCGCGAAGGCCGACAGCAGCGAGATCGCGATCTTGCTGATCGAAATCGCCAGCGCCATGATCAGGCTGACGTACATCATGCGGCCCACCGGCGCGCCCGAGGAGCCGCCGGAAGAGCCGCCGAACAGCGCCTGCATGTAGTTGTCGACGAAGTGCGGACCGGGGATCAGCGACATCGGCGCGGAGGCCACTTCCTGCGCGGTCTGGGTCGACGCGACGAAAGTGACGTAGAGCGGAAAGGCCACCATCGCCACCCCGCACAGCAGGATGACGTGGGCCAGAATATCCAGCCAGGGACGGCGTTCAACCATTGTTATCTGCCTCGAAAATCAATACTGCACTTTGCGGTCGACGTAGCGGAACTGCACGACCGTCAAGGCAATCACAATGAACATCAGCACCACCGACTGGGCCGCGGACGAGCCGAGGTCCAGGCCACGGAAGCCGTCGCTGTACACCTTGTAGACCAGGATCGAGGTCAACGTGCCCGGGCCGCCCTGCGTGGTGGTGTCCACCACCGCGAAGGTGTCGAAGAAGGCGTAGATGATGTTGACCACCAGCAGGAAGAAGGTGGTGGGCGACAGCAGCGGGAACACGATGCTCCAGAAGCGGCGCGACGGGCTGGCGCCGTCGATCGCGGCGGCTTCGATGAGCGAGCGCGGAATCGACTGCAGGCCGGCCAGGAAGAACAGGAAGTTGTACGAGACCTGCTTCCAGACGGCGGCGATCAGCACCAGGATCATGGCCTGGTTGCCGTCCAGGCGCGGGTTCCAGTCGACGCCGGCCTGGCGCAGGGCCACGGCCAGGATGCCGACCGAGGGCGAGAACAGGAACAGCCACAGCACGCCGACCACGGCGGGCGCGACGGCGTAGGGCCAGATCAGCAGGGTCTTGTAGAGCCCGGCGCCGCGGATCACGCGGTCGGCCATGACGGCCAGCAGCAGCGAGACGCCCAGGCCGACCACGGCGACCAGGATCGAGAACACCGCCGTGACACGGAAGGAATCGAGGTAGGCCTGTTGCGAGAACAGCTCCATGAAGTTGTCGAAACCGACGAACTCGGAGGACAGGCCGAAGGCATCTTCCAACCGCATCGACTGCCACATGGCCTGGCCGGCGGGAAGGAAGAAGAAGACCACGGTAATGACGATCTGCGGCAGGAGCAGCAGATAGGGCAGGGTCTTGTGCCCAAAGACAACACGTTTTTCCATAGGGGGAACCCAAGGTACGAAAAACGGCGGTTGGATTAACCGCCGCTTGAAACCGCCGGCCGGGAAGCGGCACCGGCCTGGCTCGAGGCGCCCGAGGGCGCCGGCAACGCATAAGCACGATAGGCTTAAAGCCCCAAAATAACCAGGGCTTTAAGCCTCGCTTGAATCACGCAAGCCCCTGTCACGAAACGGAAATCGTGCGTGGCGGGGGCTTGTTCCGAGTCCCGGAGCGGGCGTTACTTTACACTCTTCTCGAACTTTTCCAGCAGTTCGTTGCCGCGCTTGACGATGTTCTCGGCGCCGTCCTTGGCCGCGACCTTGCCGGCCACGATGCGTTCGATTTCGGCGTCCTCGATTTCACGGATCTGCGGCAGGAAGCCCAGGCGCAGGCCACGCGATTGCGCGGTGGTTTCGACGTTCAGCTGCTTGACGCCGACTTCGGTGCCGGGGTTCTTGTCGTAGAAGCCGTCTTTCTTGGTCAGCTCGTAGGCGGCCTTGGTGACGGGCACGTAGCCGGTCTGCTGGTGCCAGCGGGCGGCGATTTCCGGGCTGGCCAGGAACTTGAAGAACGCGGTCACGCCCTTGTAGGTTTCCGGCTTCTTGTTGGCGAAGACCCACAGCGAGGCGCCACCGATGATGGTGTTCTGCGGCGCGCCCTGCACGTCGGCGTAGTAGGGCACGGTCGAGGTGCCGAATTCGAACTTGGCGTTCTTGGCGATGTTGGCGCGCAGGCCCGACGAACCGGTGATCATGGCGCACTTGCCGCTGATGAACAGCGAGTTCGGCTCGTCGCCGCGGCCGCCGTACATGAAGATGCCTTCCTTGCCCAGCTTGGCCAGGTTTTCCAGGTGGCGCACGTGCAGCGGGGTGTTGATGGCGATGCGGGCGTCCAGGCCGCCGAAGCCGTTGTCCTTGGTGGCGTACGGCACGTTGTGCCAGGCCGAGAACGTTTCCAGCTGGACCCACGACGGCCACGACGTGGTGTAGCCGCATTCCTGGCCCGCGGCCTTCAGCTTCTGGCCGGCGGCGGCCAGTTCTTCCCAGGTCTTGGGCGGCTTGTCGGCGTCCAGGCCGGCCTTCTTGAAGGCGTCCTTGTTGTAGTAGAACACCACGGTCGAGCTGTTGAAGGGCATCGACACCAGCTTGCCGTCGGCCGACGAGTAGTAGCCGGCCACGGCGCCGATGAATTCCTTCGGATCGATCGGGTTGCCGACTTCTTCCGACATCTGCTGCACCGGCTTGATGGCGCCCTTGGCGTACATCATGGTGGCGGTGCCGACTTCGAACACCTGGAGGATGTCCGGGGCGTTGCCGGCGCGGAACGCGGCGATGCCGGCGTTCATGGATTCGCCATAATTGCCCTTGTAGACGGCCTTGACCTGGTAGTCGGGGTTCTTCTTGTTGAACTCGTCAACGAGGCCGTTCACGCGGTCGCCCAGCGCGCCTTCCATCGAGTGCCAGAACGTGATTTCGGTGGCCGCGTGCGCGGAAGCGCCGGCGAAGGCCGCCATGACGGCGGCAAAGGTGAGGGCAATTCGGTGGGATCGCATGAGAGGTTTCCTCCAGTTGGGCGTGTCGCGACCGGGATTGTCCGGGCGCGGAAAACACGTCACCTTATGAATTGTTTGTGACAAAACCGTGACTTTCACATCACTTAAAACGCCTGTCAAATTGCGCGTTTTAGGCGCGAACGAACATTTTCTTTTTTTTCCCGCTGGAGCCGGCCGGTTTACAATCGCTTCCTATGAAAAACGAACTTTCGATTGCGTTCATCGGCGGCGGCAATATGGCCGCTGCCCTGGCCTCCGGCCTTGCGGGCAAAGTATGCCCCGCCGGCAGCATTCATGTCATTGACATTAACCAGGATTCGCACGCCGCCTGGCAGGCCCGCGGCATGACCACCGCGACCGCTCCGGACGAGGCCCTGGCGCGCTGCCGCGTGTGGGTGTTCGCAGTCAAGCCACAGAACATGAAAGACGTTGTGGCTTCCACGCGTCAGTGGTTGCGCGACGACACATTGGTGGTAAGCGTGGCGGCCGGCATCCGCGCCGATACGCTGGCCGGCTGGCTCGGCACGCCCGAGGCGCCGTGGCGCCGCCTGGTGCGCTGCATGCCCAATACCCCGGCGCTGGTCGGCGCCGGCATCACCGGCCTGGCGGCGCTCGACGGGGTGGGGCAGGCCGACCGTGACCTGGCCGCCAGCATGCTGGCCAGCGTCGGCGACGTGGTCTGGGTGGCCGACGACGCGGCGCTGGACGCCGTGACCGCGCTGTCGGGCAGCGGCCCGGCCTACGTCTTCCTGTTCCTGGAAGCCCTGATCGCCGGCGGCCAGAAGGTCGGCCTGACGGCCGAGCAGGCGCGCCAGCTGGCGCTGGGCACTTTTGCGGGCGCCACCAAGCTGGCGGCCGAATCGTCCGAGCCGCCGTCGGTGCTGCGCGAGCGCGTCACCTCCAAGGGCGGCACCACCGCCGCGGCGCTGGCCGCGTTCAATGCCGCCGGCTTTGCCGGCATCGTCGAGGACGCCATGGCCGCGGCCGCGCAGCGTTCGCGCGAGCTGGCCGAGGAGTTCGGCAAGTGAGCCAGGCCGCCGCGCGCTTTGCCCCCATGAGCCGGGCGCAGTTCGGCATCGCCGTGCTGTGCATGCTGCTGGTGGTGGTGGGCTCGAACATCCTGGTGCAGGTGCCGCTGAACGATTGGCTGACCTGGGGCGGCCTGTCGTATCCGGTGGCGTTCCTGGTGACCGACGTGCTCAATCGCCGGTTCGGCCCCGCGGCCGCGCGCCGGGTGGTGTGGTTCGGTTTCGCCGCGGCGCTGGCGGTGTCGGTGTGGGTGGCGTCGCCGCGCATCGCGCTGGCCTCGGGCCTGGCCTATATCTGCGCGCAGCTGGTCGACATCCAGGTGTTCGACCGCCTGCGCGACCAGCGCTGGTGGCGCGCGCCGCTGGTGTCAGGGGTGCTGGGCGCGATCCTCGACACCGCGGTGTTCTTCAGCGTGGCCTTCGCCGCCACCGGCACGCCCTGGGTGACCTGGATGATGGGCGACCTGGCGATCAAGCTGGTGGTCAACATCAGCATGCTGGCGCCGTTCCGCGCGCTGATGTGGAATCTGGCAAAACCTGCCAGCGTCTGATTTTCGAAAATCGGTGATTATTATTAACGGGATAATCATTATTCGTAAGACTCGCGTAAGTACTGTATGAAAATGCGAAGTCAAACGATGTATTAATGATTATTCATATAAATCACCTGCCATCGAATGCATCGCGGCGCCATGGGAAATCCAAGGCGCCGCGCGGATTTTTCCTGCGTTTTCACATACTTGTCGCACCGATCCGTCACGATTAAAGGTTTCTCCTGAAATATTGGGGATTACACGCAGTGACAGTATGTCTGCTTGCTTCCAGAATACCGGCCACACCGTGTTTTTGCCCAAGAAGCCGGCGACGCGCGATACGGGTTGCGGGGTATCCACCCGACAGACCGGATCGAACAGAGCCGCTCAAAACCTCGCTGGAGAACTCCGCATGAAGTTTCTGCATCGCCTTACCCCGGTAGCTATGGCATTCGGGGCGCTTGCCCTGGCAGGTTCCGTGCACGCCGCCGATACGATCAAGATCGGCATCCCGCAGCCCATGACGGGCCCCAACACCCAGTACGGCGACCAGATCCAGGCTGGCGCGCTGACTGCCATCGAGACCATCAACGCCACGGGCGGCGTGAAGGGCAAGAAGCTCGAACCGATCCTCATCGACGACGGCTGCGAACCGAAGCAGGCGGTGCCGGCCGCCAACCGCGTGGTCAACTCCGGCGCCAAGTTCGCCGTGGCCCATGCGTGCTCGGGCGTGACCGTGGCCGCCGTGAATGTCTACGAACAGGAAGGCATCGTCGGCATCACCCCGGGCGCGACGTCGCCGCTGGTCACCGACACGATCAAGCCGCATTACTTCTTCCGCACCATCGGCCGCGACGACCAGCAAGGTCCGTACGCCGCCCGCTACATCGCCAACACCCTCAAGCCCAAGAAGGTCGCCGTGCTGCACGACAAGCAGACCTACGGCTCGGGCGTGGCCACCCAGGTCAAGGACACCCTGACCAAGGAAGGCGTGAACGTGGCGCTGTTCGAAGGCATCAACGTCGGCGACAGCGATTACTCGGCCATCATCACCAAGCTCAAGTCGGCCGGCGTCGACCTGGTCTACTTCGGCGGCTACCACCCCGAACTCGGCCTGCTGCTGCGCCAGTCGCGTGAACAGGGCCTGAAGGTCCAGTTCATGGGTCCGGAAGGCACCGCCAACCAGGATCTGGTGGCGATCGCCGGCCCGGCCATCGAGGGCCTGCTGGTCACGCTGCCCGCCGACTTCACCAAGCTGCCGGGCAACGAAAGCATCGTCAAGGCCTTCAAGGACGCCAAGCGCGATCCGGACGGCGCCTTCCAGATGCCGGCCTACGCCGCGGTGCAGATCCTGGCCGACAGCATCACCGCCGTGGGCGAGGATCCCGCCAAGGTCGCCGACTACATGCACAAGACCACGTTCAACACCGGCATCGGCAAGGTCGAGTACGACGCCAAGGGCGATCTGAAGAACTTCGAGTTCGCCGTTTACAAATGGGACAAGAACGGCAAGAAGACCCAGCTGTAAACTCCCGCGATTCCGCCGGCGTGGTGCCGGCGTGAGGGCCTGTCGTCGTCGTTGTGTCGTAATCCGCGTAGCGATGCGCCAAAAGCGCTGTGCGGCCGGCACGCGATGATCACAGGCCCTTAAAATACGCCCAGGTTTCCGGCTCCGGGTCTCTCTACCGGAGCCGGAACTATTTGGAGCACAGAGAAATAATGTCTGACCTCATACCCCAACTTACCCAGCAATTCTTCAACGGATTGTCTCTGGGCGCGATCTACGCGTTGATTGCCATCGGCTACACAATGGTCTACGGCATCATCGGTATGATCAACTTCGCTCACGGCGAAATCTATATGATCGGCGCCTATGTCGGCCTGGTCACCCTCACGGCCATCGGCACCGGTAGCGGCCTGCCGGTCCCGTTCATCATCGCCGCCATGCTGTTGGTGGCCATCGTCGTCACCGGCATCTACGGTTTCAGCGTCGAGCGGGTCGCGTACCGCCCGGTGCGGGGCAGCCCCCGCCTGGTGGCGCTGATCTCGGCCATCGGCATGTCGATCTTCCTGCAGAACTGGGTCGCCCTGGGCCAGGGCGCGCGCGACATGGCGGTGCCATCGCTGGTGTCCGGCGCGGTGCAGTTCCACATGGGATCCGACTTCGATGTGACGGTGCCGTATTCGCGCATCATGATCATCCTGGTGACCGTGGCGCTGATGGTCGGCCTGACGCTGTTCATCAAGTACTCCCGCATGGGCCGCGCCTCGCGCGCCTGCTCGCAGGACATGCACATGGCCAACCTGCTGGGCATCGACACCAACCGCGTGATCTCCTTCACGTTCGTGATGGGCGCGATCCTGGCGGCGGTGGGCGGCGTGCTGATCGCCATCACCATCGGCAAGCTCAATCCCTTCATCGGCTTCCTGGCCGGCATCAAGGCCTTCACGGCGGCGGTGCTGGGCGGCATCGGCAGCATCCCCGGCGCCATGCTGGGCGGCGTGTTGCTGGGCCTGGCCGAAACGTTCGCGGCAGCCTATATCTCGTCGCAGTACAAGGACATCGTGGCGTTCTCGCTGCTGGTCCTGATCCTGCTGTTCCGTCCCACCGGGCTGTTGGGCAAACCTGAGGTGGAAAAAGTCTGATGTCGAACAACAATCTCAAAAACGCCACGATGGCGGCGGTGCTGACCGCCGTCATCGTCACCCCCGTCTTCGGCCTGCAACTGATCCGTCAGGGCGCCCGCACGTCGATGGAGTCGCACTGGTCGCTGGTGGCCCTGGCCGCCGCGGTCGTGTTCGTGTTCCAGCTGCTGCGGCCCTGGATCGCCAAGCCGTTCCAGAAGCTCAAGACCAATCTGCCGACCTTGCCCTCGGCCCCGGCCAAGAGCAACAAGCTGCTGATGTTCCTGATCCTGGCGGTGGCCGTGACCTGGCCGTTCTTCGCCGGCCGCAGCTCGGTCGACATCGCCACGCTGGTGCTGATCTACGTGATGCTGGGCCTGGGCCTGAACATCGTGGTCGGTTTCGCCGGGCTGCTGGACCTGGGCTTCGTCGGCTTCTACGCCGTCGGCGCCTATACCTACGCCTTGCTGTACCACTGGGGCGGCTGGAGCTTCTGGGAGGCGCTGCCGTTCTCGGGCGCGATGGCCGCGCTGTTCGGCTTCATCCTGGGCTTCCCGGTGCTGCGCCTGCGCGGCGACTACCTGGCCATCGTGACGCTGGGCTTCGGCGAAATGATCCGCCTGTTGCTGATCAACCTGAACACGCTCACGGGCGGTCCGGACGGTATCTCGGGCATTCCCAAGCCGTCGGTGTTCGGCCTGGAGATGACGCGTCGCGCCAGCACGGAAGGGGGCACCACGTTCCATGACTTCTTCGGCCTGACGTTCCAGAACCAGCACATGGTGATCTATCTGTACATGATGGCGCTGCTGCTGGCGCTGGTGACGCTGTTCGTCTCGACGCGCCTGATCCGCATGCCGGTCGGCCGCGCCTGGGAGGCGCTGCGCGAGGACGAGATCGCCTGCCGTTCGCTGGGCCTGAACCCGACCCGCATCAAGCTGTCGGCGTTCACGCTGGGCGCGACCTTCGCCGGTTTCGGCGGCGCGTTCTTCGCGGCGCGCCAGGGCATGGTCAACCCCGAATCCTTCACCTTCATCGAGTCTGCGCTGATCCTGGCGATCGTGGTGCTGGGCGGCATGGGGTCGCAGGTGGGCGTGATCCTCGCCGCCATCCTGCTGACGGTGCTGCCCGAGCTGGCGCGCGAGTTCGCCGAGTACCGGATGCTGATGTTCGGTCTGGTGATGGTATTGATGATGATGTGGCGTCCGCAGGGGTTGTTGCCCATGAAGCGTCCCCACGTGGAGCTGGCTAAATGAGCGAGGCATTGCTGAAAGTATCCGGACTGACCATGCGCTTCGGCGGCCTGCTGGCCGTCGATAGCGTGGCGTTCGAAGTCAAACCCGACGAGGTGTTCGCCATCATCGGCCCCAACGGCGCCGGCAAGACCACCGTGTTCAACTGCGTGGGCGGTTTCTACGCGCCGACCGCGGGCGACATCGTGATGGACGGCAAGTCCATCACCGGCCTGCCGAGCCACAAGGTGGCGCGTCACGGGCTGGTGCGCACGTTCCAGAACGTGCGGCTGTTCAAGCAGCTGACGGTGCTGGAGAACCTGCTGGTGGCGCAGCACACGCAGGTGGAGTCGCGCCTGTTGCCGGGCCTGCTCAAGACCAAGTCCTATCGCCAGTCGGAAGCCGACGCGCTGTCGCGCGCGGCGCAGTGGCTGGATTTCATGGGCCTGCGCGAGTATGCCAACCGCGAGGCGGGCAACCTGGCCTACGGCCACCAGCGTCGCCTGGAGGTCGCGCGCTGCATGATCACCAAGCCGCGCCTCTTGATGCTGGACGAGCCGGCCGCCGGCCTGAACCCGCAGGAAAAGCGCGATCTGCAGTCGCTCATCGACCAGCTGCGCCGCGAGTTCGGCGTGGCGGTGCTGCTGATCGAGCACGACATGAGCCTGATCATGGGCATTTCCGACCGCATCCTGGTCATGGAGCACGGCAAGCCCATCACTACCGGCACCCCCGAGCAGGTGCGCAACGACGAGCGCGTCATCAAGGCGTACCTGGGGGAGGAATAAATGCTGAAGCTGGAAAACATTCACACGTTCTACGGCGCCATCCAGGCGCTCAACGGCGTGTCGGTGGACGTCAACAAGGGCGAGATCGTGACCCTGATCGGCGCCAACGGCGCCGGCAAGACCACGCTGCTGATGACGGTCTGCGGCAATCCGCGCGCCAAGGAAGGCAAGATCACCTTCGAGGGCGAGGACATCACCAACAAGGACACGCACCACATCATGCGCAATGGCATCGCCATTTCGCCGGAAGGGCGGCGCGTGTTCAAGGACCTGACGGTGGCCGAGAACCTGATGATGGGCGGTTTTTTCTCCAAGCGCGAGGAGATCCAGGCGGGCATCGACCACGTCTATGGCTTGTTCCCGCGCCTGAAGGAACGGGCCAGCCAGCGCGCCGGGCTGATGTCGGGCGGCGAGCAGCAGATGCTGGCGATCGGGCGGGCCTTGATGACGCGGCCGCGCCTGCTGCTGCTGGACGAGCCGACGCCGGGGCTGGCGCCGCTGGTGATCGCACAGATCTTCGACATCATCCGCGAGATCCGCGAGCAGGGCGTGACGGTGTTCCTGGTCGAGCAGAACGCCAACAAGGCGCTGCAGGTGGCGGATCGCGGGTATGTGCTGGAGAACGGGCGGGTGGTGCTCCAGGATACGGGGGCGAATCTGCTGGTCAATGATCAGGTGCGGAAGGCTTATCTGGGCGGGTGATCCGCTTGAAGGTTTTATTCCCCGCGAAGGGAAATTTGGGCGCTACTGCGAAGGGCGCCCTTTTTTTTCGTCTTGGTGAAGGCGGAGGGGGCTTCGTAGGTCGCCCGAGGCGGGTGGCGGGTGGGCGCGACGGGCCAACGATTGCGGTCCGGAGCGTTCGCTCCGGACTGCCCCGTTGTCATCTTCGTCACAGCCTGCGGCTGTTCCTTCAGATTCCCTCGGGCGCATCGACGGCCCGCCGCGCCCACCCGCCACCCGCCTCGGGCTGCGGATTGCGAGGCTTGTCGCGCTGCTGGAGCGTGGGGTAAAGGGCGGGTTTTGCGGGGCCCGCCAAGATTGGCCGCGCGGGCGGCCAATCTTTGCATACGCGGTGGGGGTGCGTCGGGATGATGACGCTGCGCGCTGGGGGAGGGGGGGGCCCGCCTGGATGGGGAGAGAGAGGGGCCGAGCTTTTTCAGGGCAACTCGACCGCCCTGTAGGGCTCGCGTATTACTTGTCCGCGGGGCCTAGCGCTTCTGCCCAGTTCTTTTTCATGGCGGCGATGCGGGCCTCGTAGGCGGATTTCAGGCAGGTGGCGTCGGGGCAACGGTCGCGCACGGTGGTGCGCCATTGCGTCTGTTCTTTTGCCACGGGATCGCGCCATTCGCCGGTTTCACCGTCACGGCCAGCGGTTTCGGACTGGATCTTGTCGTAGAGATCCTTCACCTGATCGTCCAGCCTGGACAGCGACGGGTCGGCGCAGATCAGATGTTCGACATGGGTTTTCGCGGCCTTGCAGTCGAAGCCGGCGGCGTGGGCGGCTTTGACTGGCAGGAACGGAGCGCTGGCGAGGACGGCGCAGATTGCCGCATGCAGGATCGCATGTTTGCCTTGAGCGCTTTGCCGGCGCCGGCCTTTCATGATGCCGGTCGGCATTGCCGCGGGAACGGGGTTGCGCACGTCCTTGACTCCTGAATGATCCGCGGCCACCGACAGGGTGGACCGACGGATCGATTCTCCCGGTTGTCGGGAGGTTGTGCAACTCGCGGGCCTTGCCTACGCGGCGATGCGTTGCTCGGGCTGGTCGGCCAGGTAGTGGGCGATGGCGGCGCGGGCCAGGGCGTCGATCGAGTCGGTCAGGGTGATGCCCAGGCTGGGGCGCAGGGCGTGCGGCACGGCCAGCGGCAGTTCGGTGCAGCCCAGGACGACGGCGTCGGCGCCGCGGGCCTTGAGGCGGGCGATGCATTCGGCGGCGGGGGCGAAGGCGGCTTCGAGCTGGTTGCCCTTGACGGCGCGGATCGAGGCCATGCAGTAGCGTTCGACTTCATCGTCGTCGGGGACGATGCATTCGTAGCCCTGGGCTTCGAGGTGGCGCTGGTAGAGGCCGAGCTTGAGCGTGGCGGCGGTGCCCATCAGGCCGATGCGGCCCTGCTGCAGGCCGAGGCGGCGCAGGTCGTCGATGACGGCCTGGATGATGTGCAGCACGGGGCGCTGGGTGGCGGCGGCGATGTCGTCGTACCAGGGGTGCGCGGTGTTGCAGGGGATGGCGATGAGCTGGGCGCCGGCGCGTTCCAGAAAGCGCACGCCTTCGACCATGTAGGGCAGGGGATTCTCGCCGCCGGCCATGTAGGCGCTGGAACGATCGGGGATGCGCGGATCGTTGCGAAGCAGGGTGGGGATGTGCTGCTGGTCCGCGTCGGCGGGCGTGAGCGCCGCGAGGCGGAGCGCGAAGGCGGCGCCGGCCATGGGGCCCATGCCGCCCAAAACACCCAGGTAACAGCCCTGGGAATAGCTATTCACTTTGTTGACTCCAAGGTAATGCATCACCGGGTGCCAGTACCTGGCCCGGGCGCTCGGCGCCGGTCCGTTCCCCGTCCCACACCTGCCGGCCATTGACCCACACGCCGTGGATGCCCTGGCTAACCTGAATGGGAGCTGAAAAAGTGGCCACATCTGTCACCGTGGCGGGATCGAACAGCACCAGATCAGCATGATACCCCTCGCGCAGCAGGCCGCGCTCGGACAGGCCGTATTGGGCCGCCGCCAGGCCGGTCATCTTGTGGATGGCGGTTTCGAGCGACAGCAGCTGTTGTTCGCGCACCATGGTGCGCAGCACGTTGGTGAAGGTGCCCCACTGGCGCGGGTGCGGATGCGGGTCGAACGGCAGGCCATCGGAGCCGACCATGGTCAGCGGATGGCTGAAGATGCGGTTGACGTCGGCCGGATCCATCAGGAAGTAGATGGCGCCGGCGGGCGCCAGGCGGGCCAGGGCGGCTTCGTCGTCCAGGCCCAGTTCGGCCATGACGTCGGCGAAGTCGCGGCCGGTGGCCTCGGGGTAGCCCTTGGACCAGGTGATCAGGGTGCGGCTGGCCAGGCGGGCGCGGTCCAGCCGCAGCATGGTCGAGGTGGCGGGATACGGGTGGCAGTCGAGGCAGACGCGCTGCGTGGCGGCGGCGCGGCTGATAATGTCCAGCGTTTCGCGGCTGCGCCCGTGGTTGCGTTCGCCGGCCAGCTTGTGGTGCGAGAACACCACGCGGCAGTCCAGTTCGCGGCCGATCAGCAGCGCCTCTTCCATGGCCGGCACGATGTGGTCGGCCTCGTCGCGCAGATGGGTGGCGTAGATCGCGCCGGCGCGGCCGCGCAGCGGCTGGCAGACGTCGACGATCTCGTCGGTGGGCGCGGCGCTGGCGGGCGGGTAGAAGGTGCCGGTGGAGACGCCGAAGGCGCCGGCCTCCAGCGCCTCGTCGAGCAGGGCGCGCATGGCCTGGCGTTCGGCGTCGGTGGCGGCGCGGCCGGTGTCGTCCATGACCGCCACGCGCAGCGTGGTGTGGCCGACCAGCGGGATGACGTTGACCGCGGCGGGCGCGTCGGCCAGGGCCTGGAGCCAGGCGCGGAAGGTTTCGAAGCGGAACAGCTCGGGCGGACCCAGCAGGTCCAGCGGCTGCGGGATCTCCTGGCGCGACAGCGGCGCCAGGCTGACGCCGCAGTTGCCGGTGACGACCGTGGTGATGCCTTGCGAGACCTTGGGCAGCATCTCGGGATGCGCCAGCAGGTAGCCGTCGTCGTGGGTGTGCGAGTCAATGAAGCCGGGCGCCAGCGCCAGGCCGCGGGCATCGATCACCGGCACGCCGGGGGCGTGGGCGAATTCGCCCAGCGCCACGATGCGTCCGGCGCGCACCGCCAGGTCGCCCTGGCGCGACGGCCCGCCGCCGCCGTCGATGAGCGTGGCGCCGGCCACGATGAAGTCGGCGCGCGGGGCGGGGTCCAGCCGGGTGCTGCGGTCCGTCATGGCGGGGCTCAGTCCAGTTTCTCGATGCCGGCGGTTTCGATGATCTGCTTCCACTTGGCGGTTTCGCGATCGATCAGCTGCTTGAATTCATCCGGCGCGCCGCTGGCGGGCACCGCGCCCAGCGTTTCCAGGCCGGTGCGGACCTCGGGGGCCTGCAGCGCCTTCTGGATGGCGGCATTGAGCTTGGCGACGACCTCGGGCGGGGTGCCCTTGGGCGCGACCACGCCGCCCCAGGCCACGGTTTCGTAGCCCTTCAGGCCGGCTTCGTCCAGCGTCGGCACGTCGGGCATCAGCGCCAGGCGCTTCAGGCTGCTGACGCCGATGGCGCGCACCTTG
This sequence comes from Achromobacter sp. 2789STDY5608615, assembly GCF_001298995.1. Classification (NCBI taxonomy): domain Bacteria; kingdom Pseudomonadati; phylum Pseudomonadota; class Betaproteobacteria; order Burkholderiales; family Alcaligenaceae; genus Achromobacter; species Achromobacter sp. 2789STDY5608615. Next base: position 93,100 of record NZ_CYTY01000018.1, on the reverse strand, counting down.
CCGCTCTTGACCAGCGGGGTGGCCTCGGAGGTGTTGACGAACAGGTAGTCCAGGCGCCCGCCCAGCAGGTCCTGGATGGCGGCGGGGCCGCCGTTGTACGGGATGAACATGACGTCGACCTTGGCCATGCTCTTGAACAGTTCGCCGCCCATGTGGCCGGTGGTGCCGACGCCGGAAGCGCCGTACGACAGGCGGCCGGGCTCCTTGCGGGCGCGGTCGATCAGGTCCTGCACGCTCTTGACGGGCGAGTCGGCCGGCACGATCAGCGCGTTGTACAGGTCGAACATGTGGGCCACGGGCGCCAGGTCCTGGTCGACGTCGTAGGGCAGGCGCTTGAACAGCGAGCGGTTGACCGCCAGCGTGTTGATGTTGCCGTAGCCCACCGTGTAGCCGTCGGGCGCGGCGCGCTTGACCAGCGCGATGCCGATGTTGCCGGCGGCGCCGGGACGGTTTTCCACCACCAGGGTGGCGCCCGTGTCCTTGGAGATCTGGGTCGTGATCAGGCGCGACAGCACGTCGGGCGAACCGCCGGCGGCCGACGGCACGATGAAGGTGATGGGCTTGTCGGGATAGGCGCCGGCGGCCTGGGCGCCCGCTGTGAAGGTGGCGGCCAGCGCCAGGGCGGCGAGGCTGCGGATGAAGGTGCGTTGCATGCTGGATTCCCCTTGTTTTGTAGTGTGGAGGCCGGCAGATTAGCACCGGGCATGCGGCACCGCGTCATCGAAAAATGTCGAAAACCTATAATCCGCCGTTATTGATCAAGGGGAACCAACATGGATGAGCAGGCCTATGCCGACGAGGTCGGGCCCAGCGCCGGCCGGCCGCTGAACCTGCGCCAGATCGAGGTGTTCCGCGCCATCATGATGGCCGGCTCGATCAGCGGCGCGGGGCGCATGCTGCACGTGTCGCAACCGGCGGTGAGCCGGGTGCTGGCGCTGACCGAGACGCGCCTGGGCTACCGGCTGTTCGAGCGGGTCAAGAGCCGGCTCTCGCCCACCGCCGAGGCGCGGCGCCTGTATGCGGAGGTCGAGCAGGTCTATGGCGGCATCCAGCGCGTCAACGATCTGGCGGCCAGCCTCGGGCAGTCGGGCGCGGGCATGCTCAAGATCGTCGCCAGCGCCAGCTATGGCCAGCGGCTGGTGCCGATGGCGCTGGGCCGCTTTCGCGACCGCAATGCCGACGCGCGGGTCGATTACCGCAGCGTCACGTTCGACGAACTGGCCTCGTATTTCCTGTCGGGACAGGCCGATATCGGCATCTCGATGCGGCCGCCGGACCATCCCAACCTGGCCTCGACCCGGCTGGCGACGGTGCCGGTGATCTGCGCGCTGCCCAAGGGCCATCCGCTGGCCGCGCACGAGGTGGTGCATCCGGAGGATTTCGCCTCGGCGGCCTGGATCGGCTATCCCCACGACACGCCGCTGGGACGCGCGCTGCAGTCGTTCTTCGGCGGCGCGCCGGCCTGCGCGGCGGCGGTCGAGGTGCATTCGCCGGTGACGGCCTGTTCGTTCGTGCAGCAGGGCCTGGGCCCGGCGCTGGTGGATGCCTGGTGCGTGTCGCCGGATCAGACCGACAGCATGGTGCTGCGGCCGATCGCGCCGGGCGCCAGCGTCGAGATCTGGGCCGCGCATTCGAACCTGAGCGCGCCGCCGCTGCTGGCGCGGCGCTTCCTGGCGGCGGTCAAGAAGATCCTGGAGAGCGCGGCGCCGGCCGTGGCGGGGGCCTGAAAAAAGAACGCCCCGGCGTCCAGGACGGCCGGGGCGATGGCGCGCGGGCAGGCCGGCGCCGATGCCGTCATGCCAGGCCTTCGGCCTTGAGCGCGGCCTTGACGCCGGCGTTGTCTTCCATGCGCTTGAAGAACGTGGCCAGGTGGTCCTGGCCCGCCAGGTCGACCTGCTTGGCGTGGGCCCAGCGCAGCACCACGTAGAGGTAGGCGTCGGCGATCGACGGCGCCTCGCCGCCCAGGTAGGGTTGGTTGATGAGCTGGGCGTCCAGCAGCGCGAACAGGCGCGTCAGGATCTTGGAGGCCGAGGCGGCCAGTTCCTGCTGCGGGCCTTCTTCGTTGAGGAAGCGGCCGGCGCCGAAGATCATCGAGAAGGTCTTGTGGATGTCGGAGTTGATGAAGCCGAGCCAGCGGCGCACGTCGGCGCGCGAGCGGGCCGAGCCGTCGCCCAGCAGCTTGGCCTGCGGCGCCTGTTCGGCCAGGTATTCCAGAATCGCGACGTTCTGGGTCAGCGCGAAACCGTCGTCGACCAGCGCGGGCACGGCGCCCAGCGGATTGACCTTCAGGAACTCGGGACCCTTGAGTTCGTCGCGGCTGAGCTTGTGCGTGTCATAGGGCTTGCCGATCCATTCCAGCACGATGTGGGAGGCGAGCGAGCACGCGCCGGGCATGTAGTACAGTTTCATGTAAGGGAGTCTCCTGAGAGAAATGGACGGGCAGCCACCCGTCGCTGGCTCCTATGGTACGCCACCCGCAAGGCGCCGCGCCGTGCCGCCGCGCTTCACCCCGCCGCCGGAGATGTCCATGCCGTCACGCCCGTCCGCGATCCGTCGCGCCTCGTCCCTGATCGCCTTCGCCGGCGCCGCGCTATGCGCGGCCAGCGTCTGGGCCACCCCGCAGAAAAGTCCCGACAGGCCGCCCGCCGCGCGCGCGCAGGTGACCGTCGTGGTGGGCGGCCTGGAGCATCCCTGGTCGATGGCCTTCCTGCCCGAGGGCGGCATGCTGATCACCGAGCGCCCCGGCAGCCTGCGGCTGCTGCGCATCCCGGGCGGCCTGTCCCAACCGCTGGCCGGCGTGCCCAAGGTGGCGGCGCAGGGGCAGGGCGGCCTGCTGGACGTGGCCCTGTCGCCGGGCTTCGCGCAGGACCGCTACGTCTATCTGTCATACGCCGAATCGGATGGCTCGCGCAGCGGCACCGCCGTCGGCCGCGGCCGGCTGTCGGCCGACGCCACGGCGCTGGAGGACTTCCAGGTGCTGTTCCGCCAGGCGCCCAAGCTGTCGCAGGGCCTGCATTTCGGCTCGCGCCTGGTGTTCGACGGCAAGGGCCATCTGTTCATTTCACTGGGCGAGAACAACCAGCGCCCGACCGCGCAGGACCTCGACAAGCTGCAGGGCAAGGTGGTGCGCCTGAACGTCGACGGCTCGGTGCCGCCCGACAATCCCTTTGTCGGCAAGGCCGGCGCGCGGCCGGAAATCTGGTCGTACGGGCACCGCAATCCGCAGGGCATGGCGATGAATCCGTGGAGCGGCGCGCTGTGGGAGCACGAGCACGGCCCGCGCGGCGGCGACGAGATCAACCTGGTGCAGCCCGGCAAGAACTACGGCTGGCCGCTGGCGACCTACGGCATCAATTACTCCGGCCAGCCGATTCCCGAGGCCAAGGGCGAGACGCTGCCGGGCATGGAATCGCCGCTGTACTGGTGGGCCAAGTCGCCGGCCATCAGCGGCATGGCGTTCTACGATGCCGACCGCTTTCCGGCCTGGCGCCACTCGCTCTTCATCGGCGCGCTGGCCGACCAGGACCTGATCCGGCTGACGCTGGACGGCGACAAGGTGGTGGCCGAGGAACGCCTGCTGGGCGAGCGCAAGGCCCGCATCCGCGACGTGCGGCAGGGGCCGGACGGATTTGTGTATGTGCTGACCGACGCGTCGCCGGGCGAGCTGCTGCGGCTGGCGCCGGCGCCAGCGGGAGGGTGATGTCATGAAGACCTATGAATTGATCGGCTCGCCCGGCTGCGGTTCGGCCGTGGTCGAGATGGCGCTGGCGCTGGCCAGCGTGCCGCACACGCTGACCGACGTGCCGTACCTCAAGCCCGGTCCCGAGCGCGACCGGCTGCTGCACCTCAATCCGCTGGGCCAGGTGCCGACGCTGATCACGCCGGACGGCGAAGTGATGACCGAAAGCGCGGCGATGGTGCTGCACCTGCACGACGTGGCGCCGCAGGCCGGCCTGGCGCCCGAGCCATCACGGCCCGAGCGGGCGCGTTTCCTGAACCTGCTGGTGCGGCTGGTGGCGGCGATCTACCCCACCTTCACCTACGGCGACGATCCGCCGCACTGGACCACGCCGGGCGCGGCGGCCGACCTGCTGCGCGAGCGGGTGCATACGCGGCGCGCGGAACTGTGGCTGGAACTGGAGCGCCAGGCCGGCGCGCCGCACATGCTGGGCCGACGCTTTTCGGCGCTGGACCTGTACGTGACGGTGATGACGCGCTGGCGGCCGGGGCGCGCGTGGTTCGAGGCCCACTGTCCGGCCTTGACGGCGGTTGCCGACCAGGCGGCGCTGGAGCCGACCGTGGCGGGCGTGCTGCGCCGTAATTTCCCGCCGCCGACCGAATAGCGGGCGCGCCGCGCGGGGCCGACCATTGACCGCCGCGCGGCTTGGCCAGGCCTGGCCGCTAGGCCTTGGCGCGCCGCTTGTGCGAGCCGCGCGCCTCGCGCACCGCGATGTAGACGCCGCTGCCGGCGATGAACAGCGCGCCCAGGTAGGCATAGGCGTCGGGCGCCTCGCGCCAGAAGATCCAGCCCAGCAGCGTGGCCCAGATCAGGCCGGTGTAGTCGAACGGCGCCACCACCGAGGCCGGCGCGATGCGAAAGCCCTGCGTGATTAGCGCCAGTCCGAGCGTGCTGAACAGCGCCACCGCCGCGAAATAGGGCAGGTCGGCCATGGCCGGCGTGTGCCAGACCCAGGGCAGGGCCACGGCGCTGCACACCAGCTGGCCGGCGACGATGTAGAAGGTGGTGGTCAGCATGCCTTCGCCGCGGCTGATGCCGCGCGCCGTGATCATCATGACGGCGTACAGGAAGGCGGTGGTCAGCGGCAGCAGGGTGGCGGCCTGGAAGGCGTCGGTGCCCGGCCGCACGATGATCAGCACGCCCACGAACCCGGCCAGCACCGCCAGCCAGCGCCGGCCATCGACGCGCTCCTTCAGGATCAGCACCGACAGCGCCGTGACGAACAACGGGGCGGCGAACGCGATGGCGGTGGCCTCCGCCAGCGGCAGCGCGCGCAACCCCAGGTAGAAGCAACAGGCCGAAACCACGTTGATGGCGCCGCGCGTCAGGTGCAGGCCGGGATGGGCCGTGCGCAGCACCCGGCGTCCGCCCAGCCAGACGGCCAGGGCGGTGACGAACGGCAGCGCGATCAGCGCGCGCAGGAACAGGATCTGCAGCGGGTTGTAGGAGGTGCCCAGCCATTTGGCGTTGGCGTCGCTGAGCGTCAGGAAGAAGATGCCTCCGGCGACACAGGCGATGCCGGTGAAGACGGAGTGGTCACGCGCGGCGGGAAAAACGGTAGAGGACGACATCGGGGTTCAGCAGGAAAGGCGGCCGAGGCCGCCAGGAGGCAATGCGGGGGTGCCGGGCCGCGGCCCGGCGAGGGGCTCAGCCCTGGGCGCGGTAGGCGGCCAGCGCCACCATCGCCCAGGCGGCCAGGAAGGCCGCGCCGCCCACGGGCGTGATCGCGCCGAGCCAGTGGGTGCCGGTCAGGGTCAGGACGTACAGGCTACCTGAAAACAGGACGATGCCGATGAACATCACCAGGCCGGCGGCCGACAGCAGCGGCGAACCGTAGCGCGCGCCGAGCAGCGCGATGATGAACAGGCCCAGGCCGTGGATCAGATGGTACATGACGCCGGTCTGCCAGACCGCCAGCAGCTCGGGGGTCACCAGGCGCTTGAGGCCGTGCGCGCCGAAGGCGCCGGCGCCGACGGCGATCAGCAGGTTGATGGCCGCGAGAATGGTGAGCTGGCGGTCGGTCATGCGGGATCCTTTGCGGGAAAGTGGGCGCGGTTGCGCAGGTGCCTATGATAGGCCCATTCGCGATAGGCCCATTCGCGGCGGCCCCGGCGGAGGATCAATCCACCGTCAGCACCGCCCGGCCCAGCACCTTGCCGGCGCGCAGCGACGCCAGCACGCTGTCGGCCGCGTCCAGCGGATAGCGGTGCACCGGCATCGGCGGCACCTTGCCGGCCCGCACCAGTTCCATCAGCTCGCGCAGTTCGGCCAGGTTGCCGACGTAGCTGCCGATGATGGACATGGCCTTCATCGGAATCAGGGCGATCGGCCACGACGAGGCGCCGCCGAACAGTCCGACGATGATGAGCTTGCCGCCCTTGGTCAGGAAGTCGAACGCCAGCGCGGTGGTGGACGGGGCGCCCACCAGGTCGATGGCGGCCTGCAGCGGCTTGCCGCCGGCGGCCTGGATGATCTGCCGCGCGGCGTCGGGCGCGGCGCCGTCGATGGCGGCCAGCGCGCCGGCCTCCAGCGCGGCCTGGCGCTTGGCCGGGTCGATGTCGACCACGATGCCGCCCTTGCCGCCCAGCGCCTTGAGCAGCGTCAGGCTCATCAGGCCCAGGCCGCCGGCGCCGAAGATCACCACGGGGTGCTCGCGGTAGACGGCCTCGCCGATCTTCCTGAGCGCCGAATAGGTGGTCAGGCCCGAGCAGGCGTAGGGGGCGATGCGGGCCGGATCGAGATCGCCGATGTCGATCAGGTAGCGCGGGTGCGGCACCAGCATCTGCTCGGCGTAGCCGCCGGCGCGATGGATGCCCAGGCAGGCGGGGGCGGTACAGTGGTTTTCCTGCCCGGACAGGCAGGTGGGGCAGGCGCCGCAGCCGATCCACGGATACACCAGGTAATTGCGGCCGGTTTCGACGCCCGTGGCGTCGGGGCCGGCGGCGACCACGCTGCCGACCGTTTCATGGCCCATCGTCAGGGGCAGCGTCACGCCCCGTTCCTTGAGCGACAGGGTGCGGCCCTGGCCCAGGTCGTAGCCGCCTTCCCACAGGTGGATGTCGCTGTGGCAGACGCCCGCGGCGCGGACCTTCAGCAGCACCTGCGAGCCTTGCGGCGCGGCAATGGGCTGATCCATCTGCTGCAGCGGTTCGCGGAAATTGACGACGCAATAGCACTTCATGGAATGTCTCCTCTGGGGGGCGGTTTCTTGCTCTACCTGGGGCATTCTCAATCAGTTCGGTGGCAATCGGCAACCCGTCCGCCGCCACCGCCGCCGGCAGGCGAGCGTCAGCCGCCGCGGCGCACCAGCGTCGATTTGCCGAACAGGCTCTCGATCAGGTCCACCGCCAGGTCGGCGGTCTTGTTGCGCACGTCGAAGGCCGGGTTCAGTTCGACCACGTCCAGCGAGCGCATCAGGCCGGTGTCGGCGATCATCTCCATGCACAGCTGGGCCTCGCGGTAGGTCGGGCCGCCCATGACCGTGGTGCCGACGCCGGGCGCGATCTCCGGGTCGAGGAAGTCGACGTCGAAACTGACGTGCAGGTGGGTGTCGGCGTCCAGTCCGGCCAGCGCCGCTTCCATGGTCGCACGCA
>NZ_CYTY01000018.1:63576-85491 GCF_001298995.1 Achromobacter sp. 2789STDY5608615 | reverse complement strand
AGCCACAGCACGCGCAGCTTCTTGCCGGTGTCGCGGCAATGGCGCGCCACCGCGCTGATCGAGCCGATGCCCAGGCAGTGGTCGCCGCCCAGCAGGATCGGCAGCGAGCCCTGCGTCAGGGCCTCGTACATGGCGTCGTGCGCGGCCTGGTTCCAGGCGGCCACCTCGTTCAGGTGGCGGTAGCCGTCCACGGGCGGCTGCCAGGGGTTGGCCGGGCCGTAGAGGTTGCCGCGGTCCGTGACCTGGAATCCCTGGGCTTCGATGACCGGGCCGATGCCGGCCACGCGCAGGGCCTCGGGGCCCATCGAGGCGCCGCGCGCGCCCGCGCCGATGTCCGTGGGCGCGCCGATCAGGGTGACATGCGGGGGCAGGGTAGCGGTGTTTTGCAAGGTCGGACTCCGTCATGCAGGGTTTCGGTATCGGGGTCGAGTGTAGCGCCGCGGCGTGACGCGATCGCCATGGCGCGGGCAAGGCCATTGGCCGCGCGGGAACGGCGCTGCGGCACAATAGCCGGGCCGATCGAATTCTTTTCCGGATGATCCCATGTCTTTGCAATCCCTGTTCCTGACCCTGGCGCGCGGCGCCGCCGCGGCCGCCCTGGGGCTGGCCTGCGCCAGCCCGGCGCTGGCGGCCGACAAGCCGCTGCGCATCGGCCTGATCCCGAGCGTGGCCAATGCCGCCACCGAGCTGGCCGTGGCCGAGGCCCGCAAGGCCGGCCTGGAGGTCGAGCTGGTCGAATTCAACGACTGGGTATTGCCCAACATCGCGGTGGCCGACGGTTCGGTCGACGCCAATTTCTTCCAGCACGAACCGTTCCTGCAACTGTTCAACGCCCGCCGCGGCGCCAACCTGACGCCCATCGCCTATGGGTATTCGACCACCATTGGCCTGTTCTCCAAGAAGCTCAAGAAGGGCCAGCCGCTGCCGGACGGGGCCACCATCGCGGTGCCCAACGATCCGGTCAACACCGGCCGCGCCTTGTTGCTGCTGGAGTCCATCGGCCTGATCAAGCTCAAGCCCGGCGTGGCGCACCAGGCCACGATCGAGGATGTGACCGACAACCCCAAGAAGCTGAAGTTCGTGCAGATCGAGGGCTCGCAGTCGGCGCGCGTGTTCGACGACGTCACGGCGTCGGTCACGTACACCACCTTCGCCAAGCAGGCCGGCCTGGACGAAAAGGACGGCCTGGCGTTCGACAACACCGACCCGGCCAATGTGCGCCGCTATGCCATCCGCTGGGTCGCGCGGCCCGACCGCGCGCAGGACCCGCGCCTGCTGAAGTTCATCGCCATCTACCAGCAGTCGGCCGAGGTCAAGGCCAAGCTGCGCAGCCTGTACGGCGACCTGATCAGCTTCCCCTGGTAGCGCGGGGCGGCTGCGGGGCGGGAGGGGCCCGGGCGGGCTTGACGTTTCTTGGCAATTGCCGCGCGGCCTTGAACGTATACTGGCCGCGCTTTGCACCCCCGGGGGCCGATCCGGCCCCGCCGTGACGCCTTTGCCCGCCCGCCACCCCATGCGACTCGTTTCTTCGAATGACGCCCTGAATGCCTCGTCGCCGCGCCTTGCCGGCGGCGACCGCGCGGGCGCGCCGGACCCGCGCGACGAGGAACTGGCCCGCCTGCGCCAGGTGGTGGCCCAATACGAGGCCCTGTTCCACAACGCCCCGGTGCTGATCAACGCGTTCGACGAGCGCGGCCAATGCCTGCTGTGGAACGACGCCTGCGAGCGCCGCTTCGGCTGGACCCGCGACGAGATCAACCAGCATCCCGAACCGCTGGCGCTGTTCTATCCCGACCCGGAGATCCGCGCCCGGGTCGTCGAAAGCGTCGGGCGGACGCCGCAGCGCGGCTTTCGCGAATGGCGGCCGCTGACGCGCGACGGCGAGCGCCTGTCGGTCATGTGGTCCAACGTGCGCCTGCCTGATGGCAGCGTCGTCAACATCGGCATGGACGTGACCGAGAACCGCCGCAACGAGGCCGCGCTGGCGCGCCTGGCCAAGGTCGACGGCCTGACCGGCTGCTGGACCCGCGCCGAGATCCTGCAGCGCATGAAGACGATGCTGGAGGCGGCCCGGCATGGCGCCGGCCATACGGCGCTGATGCTGGACCTGGATTTTTTCAAGCAGGTCAACGACCGCTACGGCCACCTGGGCGGCGATGCCGCCTTGCGCCATTTCTGCGACCAGTTGCGGGCCTGCCTGCGCGAGGGCGATTCGGTCGGACGCCTGGGCGGCGAGGAATTCGTGGTGCTGCTGGCGGACGCCGGCCAGGATGTGGCGCTGGCGGTCTGTGACCGGCTGCGCGCCAGCCTGCGCCAGCACCCGGCCAACATCGACGGCCACGCCGTGGTGCTGTCGGCCAGCGGCGGCATCACCGGTTTCCTGGAAACCGACGCCAGCATGTCGGACGTGCTGCGGCGCGCCGACCAGGCCTTGTATCAGGCCAAGCGCTCGGGCCGCGATTGCGCGGTGGTCCTGCCGTCCTGAGGCGTCAGGCGGCGGCGCGGCGCTCGCCGGCGCGGCGGCCGTTCAGGCGCCAGTGCAGGGCCAGCGCGGCCAGGGCTACGGCGGCCGCGGCGGTCAGCCCCAGGCTCTCGAAGCCGGCGTGGGTGTAGAGCGTGCCGGCCACTGCGGTGCCGACGCTGGCGCCCAGGTAGGTGGTGCAGGTATTCAGTCCCAGCACCGCGCCGCGTTCGTCGGGCCGGGCCCGCGACAACAACAGCACCAGCAGGTTCAGGCTCAGTTGCGAGGCCGCGCCCCACAGCGCGGCCAGCGCCAGCACCGCCGTCAGCGCGTGCGCGGCCGGCAGCAGCGCCAGGTAGACCAAGGCGATGGCGGCCAGCGCCAGCGGCAGGGCGCGGCGCGGGCCCAGCCGCTCGATCAGCGGCGCGCCGCCCAGGCCGGCCAGCAGGAAGCCGGCGCCATAGGCGAAGGCGATGAAGCCGACCTGGCCCGCCGACAGTCCCAGCAGGGTGCGCACGTGATCCGCCAGGAAGGCATAGACCCCGTAGAAGGCCGACGAGAACGCCAGGCAGCCCAGCAGCAGCACCGGCACGTCGCGGTACGACAGCGGCGCCAGCAGACGCGACAGCCGCGGCGGCGCGGCGTGGGCGCTGCGGCGTTCCGGCAGCTTGCGCAGCCCCGCCAGCGCGACCGCGGCGCACAGGGCCAGCACGGCGTAGGTGGCGCGCCAGCCTACCGCGTCGGAGATCAGCGCCGACAGGGGCACGCCAGCCACCAGCGAGACCGACCAGCCCGAGATCACGCGCCCCAGCGCGCGGGTTTCCTGTCCGGCGGCGGCCACCAGCGAGGCCGAGCCGTAGGCCGCCGGCAGGATCACGCCCGCGGCGGCGCCGGCCAGCGCCTGGGCAACGGTCAGGACGATCCAGTGCGGCGCGGTGGCCGACAGTAGCAGCGCCGCGATCAGCACCGCCATGGCGATGAGGAGGGAACGGCGGATGCCCCAGCGGTCGATGCGGGCCGCCAGCAGGAAGGCGCTGGCCGCGGTGGCCGCGCCGTAGGCCGAAATGGCGGTGCTGACGGTGAGGGCGGTGCTGCCGAACGAACGCGCCACGTCCGACAGGATCGGGCTGAGCGCCAGGCCGTTCGAGCCGACGACGCTGACGGCGAACATCAAGGCGGGGATGGCGGGGGGAAGCGGCTGGCGGCGCGACGGCGCGCGAGCGGTGTTGCGGTTCTGCATCCGCGGAATTTTATTGGAATAAAATAAGGGTTAATACCGATATTCCTTTATCCCGTAAAAGTTCGAATGCCGTTAGGCAGAACCAGATTCCAATGCCAGATCTCGACGACCGCGACCGAAAACTATTAACGCTGCTGGCGGACGACGCCTCGCCGAGCTACGCCGAATTGGGCAAATTGCTGAACCTGTCGGCCCCCGCCGTGCACGAGCGGGTCAAGCGCCTCAAGCGCGACGGCCTCATCAAGGGCATCGCCGCGCGGCTGGACGGCGCCCGCATCGGCCGCCCGCTGCTGGCGTTCGTGCACGTGGACACCAACAACTGGAGCATCACCCAACAGGTGTTGGGCCTGGCCGAACTGACCGAGGTCGAGGAGATCCACACCATCACCGGCAAGAGCGCCATGCTGCTCAAGGTGCGGGTGCGCGACACGCAGGCGCTGGAGGCGCTGCTGGCGCGCATCCACCAGATCGAGGGCATCACCAACACCACCAGCGATATCGCGCTGACCAGCTACCTGGAGCGCGGGCCGCTGCCGGACGACGCCTAGTTCAGTGCACCGGCCGCAATCGCAGGCGGGTGATCTCGGACGGCGCGCCCAGGCGCTTGGGCGGGCCCCAGTAGCCGGTGCCGCGGCTGATGTAGACCCACATGTCGCCCAGGCGGTGCAGGCCGGCCGTGTACGGCTGCTGGAAGCGCACGAAAAAGCCCCGGGGGAAGAACTGGCCGCCATGCGTGTGGCCCGACAGTTGCAGGGTGTAGCCCAGCGGCGCGGCCGCGGCCGCGCTGCGCGGCTGGTGCGCCAGCAGGATCTTGGGCAGCGCATCGGCCGGCGCGCCGGCCAGCGCCGCCGCGGGGTTGCTGCGCTGGCGCGGGTCGAACGCGCCGGCGCTGTAGTCGGTGACGCCGGCCACCACCACCGGCAGGCCGGCGGGATGGATCACGGCATGCTCGTTCATCAGCACCCGCAGGCCCATGCGGCGGAATTCCGCCACCCAGGGCGCGGCGCCTGAATAATATTCATGGTTGCCGGTCACCAGGTACACGCCGAAGGGCGCGCGCAGCTGGCCCAGCGGGCTGGCCTGCGCCGCCAGCTGCTCGACGCTGCCGTCCACCACGTCGCCGGTGATGGCGATGACGTCGGGCGTCAGCTCGTTGACCGCGTCGACGATGGCCTGCACGTAGCGCCGCTTGATCGTCGGCCCGACGTGGATGTCGCTGATCTGCACTATGGTGAAGCCGTCCAGGTCGGTCGGCAGGCCGCGGATCGGCACGTCGACCGTCACTACGCGGGCGCGCCGGCGGGCGTTGTAGAAGCCGACCAGCGTGGCCGCCAGCGCCAGTGCCGCGACAGTGATCGCGCTGATGCGCCGCAAGTCGATCCAGGGCAGTCCCGGGCCCGTCGCCAGGCTCACCAGCCACGTCACCAGCAACAGCGCGTCGCGCAGCACCGTCAGCACGAACAGCGACGAGAACAGCCCCATGGCGATCAGGCCGACCCAGGCGATGCGGTCGCCCCAGGGCGGGTGCACCGACGAGCGCGCCAGCATGCCCAGCGGAATCAGGATGCACGACAGGATCAGCAGCAGGATCGCGCTCGCCGAACCCGGGCCGTCCAGGCCGGCGCCGGGGATCAGGCGGGCGCCGACGTAGACGTGGGCCAGCGCGCCCAGGGTCAGAAAGCGCAGGAAAAACGAGGATTGGCGTAGAGACACGGGCGGCGGGGCGGGGGCCGGCGCGAGGGGCGGCCCAACGGTAGCGAAGGAACCCCCATTCTATGCCCTGCGCGCACGGCATCCGGGATGGAAATGCCACGGGCGGCGCCAGATGGACGCCGCCGCTTGCGCGTGACGGCCGCCTCAGGCGGGCGTCAGCAGGCTGGCGTCCATCTGGTCCAGGCGGTTGATGCCGAGCATGGCCATGTTGCGGTCGACCTCGGCGCGCAGCAGGCCGATGGCGTGCGCCACGCCGGCCTGGCCGCCGACGGCCGCGGCATAGTTGAAGGGACGGCCGACGAACACGAAGCGCGCGCCCAGCGCCAGCGCCTTGAGCACGTCGCCGCCGCGACGCACGCCGCTGTCCATCATCACCGGCATGGCGCCGGCGGCCGCCACCACGCCGGGCAGGGCGCGCAGCGGCGAGATCGCGCCGTCGAGCTGGCGGCCGCCGTGGTTGGAGACGATGATGCCGTCGGCGCCGTGCTCGCGCGCCAGCCGCGCGTCGGCCGGGTGCAGGATGCCCTTGATGATGAGCGCGCCCTGCCATTGCCGGCGGATGCGCGCCACGTGCTCCCAATTGAGGTGGTCGCGGGCGCTGAAATCACGCAGCACCGAGCCCGACACGATGGGCGCGCCGCGCGTGGCGAACGAATTCTCGAAGTGCGGCATGCCGTGGGCCAGCAGCGTGCGCAGGAAGGTGCCGGCGAGCCAGCGCGGCCGGGTCAGGCCGTCCCAGGCCAGCCGCAGGCTCGGCTTGAGCGGGGTGGAAAAGCCGGTGCGCACGTTGTTCTCGCGGTTGGCCGACACCGGGATGTCCACCGTCAGCACCAGGGTCTCGTAGCCGGCGCGGGCGGCGCGCGCCACCAGCGCGTCGATGCGCGCGGGGTCGCCGGGCAGGTAGGCCTGGAACCAGGTGCCGGGCGCGGCCTGGATGACGTCTTCCAGCGCGATCAGCGCGGTGCCGCTGAGGATGGCGGGAATGCCCTGTTCGTGCGCGGCCCGCGCCAGCACGATGTCGCCGCGATAGGCCGACAGCGCGCTGATGCCCATGGGCGCGATGCCGAACGGCGATTCGTAGCGGCGGCCGAACAGCTCGACCTGCTGCTGGCGGCGCGAGACGTCGACCAGCACGCGCGGCTGGAAGGCGTAGCGGCCGAAGGCCTCGCGATTGGCCCGCAGAGACTGGTTGTCCTCGGCGGCGCCGGCCACGTAACCGAAGATCGGACGCGGCAGGCGCCGGCGCGCGGCGGCCTCGAAGTCGTCCAGCGACAGCATGCGCGCCAGGGCGCGGGACGGGCGGCTCGGGGTGGCGGCGCGGGCGGCGGCGGGCAGGGCGGTGGTGGTCATGGCAGGTTCGAAAAAGCGCCAATCTACCCACGGTAGTTAGCCACATAAAGCGAATAAATTCTGAATTTCCTGTTCGCTTTATTGAAAGTAAGGTGCCGCCTGACCGGCGCATGGCACGCCTCGGCACCGCCGCGCGGCCGGGCCAGGGCGTCCGTCGCCTTCCAGGCGGCCGTCCGAGCGCGATTCGTTATCGGAACCTGAGAAATTGTGATAATTCGCATCATCGCCGCGCATTCTCATTCTTTTGGCGCAATCCGCAGCGCCAGGGCTCCCGTCGATCCGCTGCCGCCGGCCGCGCGCGGGCATGCCCGGCGCGCCAAGATTTGGTTGCATATTACGCACAGCTGAATTTCCGGTCGGGCCAAGCCGGCGTGTTATTTCTCTTTGGCCCCGCTGTAGGACTGCGCATGGGAGACCCCTGACTGTGCCGGCTTCAACCCTGTTCCAGCGTTCCAGGCAGCCATGAGCGGCAGCCTGTTCAATTCCGAGTCGCGCCTCTATCGCCTGCAGGGCGAGGGCGTGCTCGCGTCGTTGCAGGTGGAGGGCTGGATCGCGCGCGAGGCGCTTTCCGGCGTCGGCCAGTTGCGCGTGGTGGCGCTGTCGGATGACGCCGGGCTGTCGCTGCAGGACATGATCTCGCGCCCGGTGACCTTGTGGACCACGCGCGCCGACGGCAGCCAGGCCGGGCGCAGCGGCGTGATCCGCGAGGCCGAGCTGCTGGCGGGCGACGCCGGCCTGGCGCGCTACCGGCTGACCGTCGTGCCGTGGCTGTGGCTGGCAACGCAGCGGCGCGCCAGCCGCGTGTTCGAGGGCAAGGCCGTGCTGGACATCGTGCGCCATGTGCTCGATGGCTATGAGGGCTATGTCTACCGCATCGCGGCCGACGTCGAAGGCGCGCTGGCCGACCTGGCGCCGCGTCCCTACACCACCCAATACCGCGAAACCGACTACGACTTCCTGATGCGCCTGCTGGCCGAGGCCGGCCTGGGCTGGACCGTGCTGGAAGACGAAAGCGTGCCCGCGCGCCACGTGGTGCAGCTGTTCGCCGACAGCCGCAACCTGGCCGAGGACGCCGAGTCCGCGGGCGGCGGCATCCGCTTCCAGCGCGCCGCCGCGACCGAATCGCGCGACACCGTGCAGGCGCTGGCGCGCCAACGCCGCCGCACGCCCGACAGCATCACCGTGCTGGGCTGGCACGACAGCGGCAAGCGCGCCGTGGCCGCGCAATCGTTGGTCAACGCGGCCAGCGGCCATGGCGACGAGCAGGGCCTGGACTGGTACGAGGTCGCCGGCCACGGCGGCTTCGCGGATGAAGCCCAGGCGCGCCGGCAGGCGGACCTGGCGACCGAGGCGCTGCGCGCCCGCGCCGAAACCTTCGTCGGGCTGGGGGTGGTGCGCACGTTCCGCTCGGGCACGCGCTTTACGCTGCAGGACCTGTCTGCCTTGGGTCCGGCCGGCGAAGCGGGCTTCGAGCCGCTGTTCGCGCTCGACCGCGTCGAGCAGATCGGCATCAACAACCTGCCGCCCGAAGCGCGCACCGCGCTGGCGCAGCGCCTGGGCGGGCTGGATCGGCACCTGGTGCTGGATGGCGACGCGCTGGCCGCGCCGGGCGCGTCGCCGAGTGAAGATATCGCCTTGCGCGTTGACGCGGCCGTGCTGGCCAAAGCGCGCGAGGTGGGCTACGCCAACCGCTTCGAGGCGGTGCGCTGCGACCGGCCGTGGCGGCCGCAGCTGGCGCACCGGCGCGGCGCGCGCCTGAGCGGCGCGCCGTCGGTGCATGGCGTGCACACGGCGGTCGTGACCGACGCCGAGGGCGGCACGCAAGCGAAAGGGCAGGACGAGATCCTGCGCAACAAGCGCGGCGACGTGCGCATCCGCTTTCATTGGCAGGCCAACGCCGCCGAGGGCGAGGCGGCCAGCCGCTGGGTGCGGGTGGCGCAGCGCCAGTCGGGCGCGGGCATGGGCATCAGCTTCGTGCCGCGCATCGGCCAGGAGGTGCTGGTGCGCTTCCTGGACGACGACATCGACCAGCCCATCGTGGTGGGCGCGCTGTACAACGGCCGCGGCGAAGGCGGCACGCCCGCCACGCCGGGCGGACGCCCGGGCGCCAAGGCCGACACGCAGGTCTACGCCGCCGCGCGCGATGCCGCACCCAGCGCCCAGGCCAACCTTGCGGCGGGCAACGCGCCGGCCTGGCATGGCGCGGCCGGCGGTGACGAGAACCACCGCAACGCGGCGGCGTTGAGCGGCTTCAAGAGCAAGGAGTTCGGCGGCGCGGGCTACAACCAGATCGTGTTCGACGACACCGACGGCCAGCTGCGCATGCAGGTCAAGAGCAGCCAGCAGGCCAGCGAGCTGAATCTAGGCCACCTGATCCACCAGGCCGGCAACTACCGCGGCGGCTTGCGCGGCCTGGGGGCCGAGCTGCGCACCGATGGCTACGGCGCGGTGCGCGGCGGCGCGGGCGTGTTGCTCTCGACCTACAGCGGCAACGGCAACGATGCCAGCGTGATCGGCGATGCGGCCGGAGTGCAGGCGCTGGCGGGCCGGACCGACCAGATGGCGCGCTCGCTCGATGGCGTGGTGGGCGCGCACCAGGGGCTGCGGCTGGCGACAGTGCAGGGCACGCGCGCGCCCGGCGCCAGCGTGCTCGATGGCGACAAGGCGCCGCTGGCGGCCATGCATCGCACGGTCTCGGGCACCGTCGCCGGCGACAGCCTGGATGGCGCCCGTGGCGATGCCTCGGCCAAGCATACGCAGGCCGCGCAAGGCAAGGTGCCGCACGCGACCGACCCGGTGGTGCTGATGGCGGCGCGGGCGGGGCTGGCGCAGATCGCCGGGCAGCATCTGCAGTACACCGCCGGCGAGGCCGTGCACTGGTCCTCGGGCAAGGACCAGAACCTGGCGGTGATGGGCGCGCTGCGTCTGCACACGGGGCAGGGCCTGGGCATCGTGGCGGGCCTGCAGCAAAGCGGCGCGGAGTCGGGCCTGGACCTGATCTCGGCCAAGGGCAACGTCGACATCCAGGCGCAGCACGACATCCTGCGGGTGCAGGCGCAGCAGGACATCACCATCGGCAGCGCCCAGACCGCGGTGGAATACGCCGCGCCCAAGCGCATCCGCATCGCGACGGCGGCGGGCGCCAGCATCGTGCTCGAGGGCGGCAACATCACCGTCACCGCGCCCGGCCGCATCGACGTCAAGACCGGCAACAAGCAGTTCGCCGGGCCGGACAGGTTGCCTTACGCCTTCCCGCAATTCACGGTCTGCAAGCAATGCGTGCTGGATGCGCACGATGGCGTGCAGTCGATCACTGACAAGGCGTGAGGCGAACCGCGGCATGATGGATTGGGAAGCACATCTGAACGACACCCTGGCGCAGGCCGCCGATCTGGCCGATGCCCGCGGCGTTCCGCTCTACACCTATCTGCTGGTGGACTTTCGCGGGCGCGCCGAGTTGGCCGCGCCAGTCAAGGCCAGCGCCGACCTGAGTCACGGGTCGATCTGGGTCGGCACGGAGCTGGCGGTCTACGAAGAGATCGCGCCGCTGCTGATCGAGCTCGACGACCTTAGCCGTTTCGAACTGTGGCGCGGGCCTGGCGAGCCGCGCACCTCGGAGGTGCTGCGCCTGCTCAGGCGGTTGCACCAGATCGAGGGCGGCGTCTACGCGGTGACGCATGTCGTATCGCCGCTGCCGCTGGCCGAGCTGATGGCGCACTTCGCTTACTACGGCGAGTATGGACTGCCCGATGGCCGCGAGTACTACCTGCATTTCTACGACAGCCGCATCCTGGATCGCGCTTTCCAGGTCTGGACGGCGCCCGAGCGCGAACGCTTCCTGGCGCCGCTGAGCCTGCTGCGTTATGCGCGCCGCGATGGCGCCATGGCGCAGTGGGCGGGGCCGGGCGTCAGCCTGGACGCCGCCGACCGGCCGCGGCAACAGCCATTCGCGCTGGCGCAGCATGAGCGTCTGCTGGAACTGGATTACCCGGACAAGCTGGCGGTGCAGATCCGCCGCATCTACCTGGGGGTGCTGGGCGGCGGGGTGCGGCAGGACGATCTGTATGCGCGCGTGGTCGAGCAGATGGCGCGGGCCCGGGCCCATGGCGTCGAGAGCGAGCGCGACATGCTGGACTACGTGGCGTGGGGCATCACCATTTCCCCGCGCTTTGACGAACACGAGGCGATCGCGCCCGCGCTGCGCGCCTTCCAGGGCGAGGGCCTGTCGCAGGCGTTGGCGCAGGTGCCCGATGCGGTGTGGGACGCGCTGCTGCGGGCGGAACAGGAACGGCACGAGGAGGTCGAGGCATGACGGGGCAGGCACGCGATATGGATGGGAGTCTTTGATGCGCAAGGGGTTGTTTGTCCTGATGATGTGGCTGGGGCTGCTGGCAGGCTGCAACGGCGAACCCAGCTACCAGGGCCTGTCGTTCGTCGCCTACAACTACACCCCCTGGGACCTGGACCGGATCCAGATCACGGACGCGCACGGCGGCAAGGCCGCCACGGGCGCCATCGGCGCGGGCGGCGGCGAAGGCTCGGTGACGTGCTGCTACAGCCTCAAGGGCACCGACTTCAAGGTCGAATGGCGTGGCGCGGACGGCGAGAAGGTCCGCGAGCACATGTTCGACGGCAAGCTGGACGAGGTGATGTTCAACAAGCAAACCCCGGTGCATTTCCCCGCCTCCGACGTGCCGCCGGGCGAGGGGCCGCTGTACCTGGGATTGCACATCTATCCCGATGAGCACATGGAGCTGGCCCTGAGCCGAAAACTGCTGGGGCAGGTCCGCCTGCCGATCGTCGAGGTCACGCGCTGGCTCTACGCGCAGCATCGCGACGCCCTGGGCGACTATCGCAGCAGCGCGGAAGTGCGCCGGGTGGTGGCCAGGGTCACCAAGACCGCGTGGACCAGGTACCGCATCGAGGACGGGCAGGACCTGCAACAGTACATGTTCCTGTACTTCACGGTGGCATCGAACTTCGACGCCGACGCGGACATCGCCGCGTTGCTGGCCAAGCCGGGCCGCCAGCCGGGCGACTTCGCCAAGGCCGTCCGGCAGCTGCCGGCGGACAAGATCGCGCACCTGAAGGCCACGGGCGCCAAGCCGGGAGCCAAGAATGGCTGACAACCTGCCGCCGGTCGATCGCACGCCTGCCTCCGTGCTCAAGAAGATGGCCGAGAGCGAGGCCGCCTATCCCCGGCAGGATTGCCAGGAATGCGGGGCGGTGATCCGGATCGGCTTCTTCTTCGACGGCTTCGGCCGCAGCCGGGACGTGGACAGCAAGCATCCCACGTTCTATTCCAACGTCAGCCGCCTGTGGGAAGCGCATTACGCCCACGACGATGAAGACCGGCCGGTCAATCAATACTGGTTCCGCTTCTACTACTCCGGCCTCGGCACGGAGTTGAACGAGGATGCCAGGAACGACGACCTGATCTACGGCGCGACCGCCGCGGGCAAGAAGATCCTCAGCGAGACGATCAAGAACGCCCAGAGCGCGGCCAAGAACATCACCCGCGCCGACGAGATTCCGGAGACGGACGCCCTGAAGCGCTTGCGCGGCGCGACACAGAAAATGATCAAGGAGGGCTCGTTCCAGCCCATGGTCAAGGCGTACAGGGACGTGGTGAAGGACGTCAAGACGCTGCCCGACAAGGTGGTCCGGATCTGGAATGCATGGGACCCCGAGCGCCTGGTGAACCGCGCCAAGGGCACCGTGCGGGGCTTCTGGTCGGGCTTCAAGAAAAACCCGCTCAAGGTCGCCTGGACCGCGGGCAAGGAAGTCGCCAAGACCACGGTCATGGAGGGCGTGCCCGTCATCCGCGACAACGAGACCGTGGCCTACCTCATGGGCACGGGCGTCGACGTGCGCGTGGATGCCGCGCTGCGGCAGTTGCGGGCCACGCACGAGGCCGTCAGCGCCGAGATGAACAACGTGCGGCGGATCGAGATCTCGGTGTTCGGCGGCGACCGTGGCGGCGTGATGGCGCGCCAGTTCATCAACGATGTGGTCAAGAAGTATCGCCGCCGCCATGACAAGGACCTGGTGTTCCCGGGCCAGAAGGGCGCGCGCGAGGCCGAGATCCGCATCCGTTTCCTGGGCCTGCTGGACTCGGTGTCGTCGATCATGGACGAAGCACGTTCCTGGGCTTCCTGCCGTTCACCGATCTGCTCAAGCAGACGCACAAGGACCGCACGTTGACGGTGCCGGGCGCGGTGGAGAAGTGCGTGCACTTCGCCGCCGCCCAGGAATTGCGCGCCAATCAGCGCGTCGACAGCCTGGAGAAGACGCGCGGCGAGCAGTATCTCTATCCGGGGTCGAGCGGCGACGTGACCGGCGTCAGTCCGGAGGGCTCGCTGGGATCGCGCGGCGAGCTGTCGCGCGTTCCGCTGCGTGACATGCTGAACCTGGGCTTGTGCAATGGCGTGGGGTTCTACAGCATGGAGCAACTGTTCGACAAGCGGCCGCTGACCTATGCCAAGTTCAGCATGGGCATCCCCATCAAGGACGGCGCCCAGAGCTACCGGATCACCGAGTTGGTCGACGCCTATCGCGGCGTGGTGAAGTACGAGCCGGGCATCGACTTCATGCCGCACATGGAGGTGTTCCTGCGCTGGCTCGCGGTGCGCTACCAGGATCCGGTCTTCAAGAGCGATCTGTCCGATCCGGCCGAGAAGTGGATCCAGGATCGCGACTTCTTCACGCCCGAGCAGGCCTACAACGAGGAACTGCGGCGCGTCTCGATGCTGCCGCGCGAGGAGCGCAACAAGCCCGAGAATACGGCGCGCCTGAAGGAACTGGAGGCGCTCAAGAACGAACGCCGGGACCGCGCCGAGGCCAGCCGCGGCGAATTGCCGCCGCAATGCTTCAAGCCGCTGTGGCAGCGCCTGGAAGAGGAATACCGCGGGCTCGAAGACGCCGAACGGCAGGACGCGGAGCGCGAGCGCCACAAGGAGGAGTTCCGCCGGCGCAATCCGAATGTCGTGCGCACCATGGAACAGATGGACCAGGACCAGCTCAACATGCAGAACATGCGCAATGAGCTCATCACGCGCGGCGGCGGCACCCTGACCGAGGACGACAAGCCCAAGGACCCGTTCGCCGACATGAAAGCCAGGCGCGCGACGCAGCAGCGCCTGCTGAACATCTGGCGCGAAGCCAGCGCCGGCAAGAATCCGCTGCCGCCCAAGGTCATGGCGCTGTTCGACTTCCTGGTGCATGACGCCATGCTGAGCAGCTGGCCGGATCACCTGCTGGCCAGCACGTCCCTGTACTTCCGCACGCGCGACAAGGACATTTTCGGCAAGACCGATTTCAAGGCCGAGGAGAGCAAGATGAAGGCCGATACCGCTTCCGCGGCGCGCGTTGACCAGATGCGCGCCAACCTGGATGGGTTGGCGCCGGCGCAGCCATGACCGTTGCGAGCGCGATCCGGGCGCTGGCGGCGATCACCTTGCTGGCGGGTGTGGCCGCCTGCGGCGGGGAACCGGAGTATCGCGGCCTGAACCTGATCGCCTACAACTACACCCCTTGGGGCATCGATACCATCCGCATTTCCGATGCGAAGGGGCGGAGCGCCGGAAGCGGCGCGATGGGCGTGGGCGGCGGCGAGGGTTCGGTGACCTGCTGTTATACCTTGAAGGGCACGGAGTTCAAGGTCCAATGGTCGGGCGTGGACGGCGAAGAGGCGATCAAGCATCTCCATGACGGCACGCTGGACAGCCTGCTGTTTCACAAGGAAACCACGGTGCACATGGACCCGACGCCGATTCCCCCCGGCGATGGGCCGTTGTACCTGGAACTGCACATCTATCCCGATGAGCGCATGGAGCTGGCGCTTAGCCGCAATCTGCTCGGGCAGACGCGCTTCCCGCTCGCCGACACCGCGGATTGGCTGTACCGGCAATACGGCGGCGCGTTCGAGGATTACCGCGATCGCTACGAGGTGCTGCGTGTCCTGGGCAAGGTGGCCAGAACGGCCTGGATCAAGTATCGCATCGTCGAGGAGCAGGACATGCGCCAATACATGCGCCTGTACTTCACCGTCGCCTCCGACTTCGACAGCGATCCGGAAATCGCCGCGCTGCTGGCGCAGCCGGGCCGTCAACCCGGCGACTTCGGCAAGGCCGTCGTCGCGCTGCCGCAGGCCGTCATCGAGCGCTTGAAAGCCCGAGGCTTGCCGCCGGGCGACAGGCGCGGCTGACGCGGTTCACGGCGCGGGTGGCGCCTTTTTCCGCCGCAGCCGTCCCAGCAGCCCTTGCCACAGCCGGTTCTTGATCCTGCCGCCATGGATCCACGACAGCACCATCAGCACCAGCATGGCCACCGTGTAATACTCCGTGGCCCAGGGCGGCACCGGATTCAGCTCATGGATCCGGTCGAGGATCGGGTGAAGCGGCAGGACTTCGCTGGCGGCCAGCAGGCTGAACGCCAGGGCCAGCAGCGGTCCGGTGAAATGCGGGCGTTCGCCGTGGGTCGCATCGTCGGCCCAGTACCCCCAGTAGATGAATCGCAGTACCTGGATCGCCACCACGAGCACGGCGACGCCGACCACCAGCGCCATGGCGCCAACGATCAGGAGAGCTTCGATCGGGAACATGGCTGGGCGGTGCGAGGGCTGCGCCGGCTTAACGCGCCGCCTGCACCTCGATGGTGACGGTGTTCGAGCGCACGCCGTTGGACTCGATATACACCTCGTACTTCGCCGGCTCCCTCGGCAATGCCGTCTGCGCCGCCAGGTCGGTGCTGAACTGCGTGCCGACGCTGATGCCCGGGCTGATCGGGATGCCTTTGGGCGGGCGCGAGCCGGGGATCTCGTCGACTTCGACGCCGGCGCGGGGCGGACGGCGCTTGTATTCGTAGGCTACGCCTTCGTAGACCGCCCCGGTCTGGGTGTTGACCGCCACGAAGCGCGGCAGCTTCTGGTCCTGCGAGACCGGGATGATGCCCTGCGCGCATACCGGGATCACCAGCGCGCCCGTGGCCTGCGGCCGCACCCGCGCGGGCGCGGCGATGTTCAGTTGATCGTCGCTGCCGTGGTTGGGCGGGATGCAGGCATGATCCAGCACGGTGCCGATGGGCGCGGTGGCGAAGGCGGGCGGGTCGATCCAGTCGGTGGTCATGGAAGCGGTCTGGGTAGCGGGTTGAGAGGGAGCGCGCGGACCGGCTGGGGTCCGCGCCGACGCGGGCAGGGCGGTCAGCGCTGCCGCGAGCAGCAGGGCCAGGGCCGGCGCCGCGCGGCGCCGGCCGTCAGAACGTGGGCCAGCCACCGGACATATCCACTTTGCGGACGGCCTTGGCGCAATGGACGCAGAAGCGGATGCTCATGCAGTCGGCGCCGAACATGACGCAGGCGCCGGTGTCGGCATCGCTGAACTGGTTGGCGGGCAGGCCCTGATGGCAGTGGTTGCCCCACTTGGAATAGAAGAACGGCCCCTTGTCGAGCTTGGACGAGTCCATGTCGGCTTCGTCCGGATGCGCCTGGACCCATTCCGGGCCGCTCGGCGTCATGCCGATCAGGTGGCCGATCTCATGCACGAAGGTCTCCTGCTGGTAGTCCATCGTCACCGGATCCCAGGGCGACATCGCGGCCACGCACAGCAGGTTGGTGTTGTAGAACGCGATGCCCGCCGCCGCGCTTTCCATGAGCCGCACGCGCAGCACGATCTTGCCGGCCGTGGGCACGGGCAGCAGCCCCTCCAGGCGGACATTCACGGCATGGCAGGCCTTGGGCTCGGCCGGATCGTAGGGGACCGGCGTGACCCGATCGCGCGGCACCACCGCGCGTCGCACGCCGGCGGCCGGGTCGGTGTATTCGAACAGGCATTCCAGGAACCAGTCCTGGCCCGGGTCGATGTTGTACCAGAGGAAGCTGACGTCGCCCGCGGCATCGGCGAACTGGACCTGCGTGCTGCCCGCGCCCGGACCCGCATTGGCGCGGATGTAGAAGGGCTGTACCGGCTTCGGCGTGGCCAGCCGGTCCACGTGGCAGGCGACGATGGTGAACGGCTCGCGCTCGGCGCCTTGCGATTGGGCATAGACCGAGCGCGCCGCGCTGCGCAGGCGCGGATCGTCCGCGCTGTTGTCGTAGATCACATCGTAATTGGCCTGGCCGCGCGTGGTCAGCGGCGGCAGCTGCACCACGTCCACGCCGTGCCGCGCGTATTCTGTGGCGGTTGGCTGGAAGCCGTGCGGACGCTGCATCGGTTCGGGGCCGGGCAGCATGATCTCCTGGATGTACAGGCGCCTGACCGTTTCCACGACTTCGGTGGAGATGATCTGGTTCTTGTCGTTGACCACCTCGAACAGATAGGTGTTCAGCCCGGCGGCCGGCAGCGTGATGTCGTCGACGATCTTGGTGCCGTCCGGATCGGTGACGTAGCTGTAGGAGCGTTGGTTCGGCTCGCGGTAGAGCGGCTGGCGGCTCAGTTCGCGCGCCGAGTACACCGCATTGCCCGGGCGCGGGCTGACCTTGACCGTGAAGCGGTGCTGGCCGGCCTTGTTGAACGTCACGTGGATCTTGGGTTTGTTGGTCTGGCGGTCCAGGCTGGTAAGCGCCTGGCCATCGTTCCAGCGTTCCTCGGCCTGCGGCAGATTGACGTATTGCAGCTTGGCGCCGCTGCGCGCCTGGTAGGGGGAGGCCGCCGTGCTGGCCGGCGTCGGCGTGCTGCCTGCCGGTTGGCCGGTGGCCTCGCCGGGCACGCGGGCGGCGCCGGGCAGGTTGATGCCGGCGGCCTCCATCACGCGCTTGGCCAGGCCCGGATAGGGCGAGTTGGCCACCGCCGGAATGTTCATGATGGTTTCCGCCACCTTGGGCAGCGTCACGCTGGAAATGCTGGGCGATTGCAGGATGGCGCCCACCACCGTCGGGATCGCGGAGTTGCTCAACCCTGGCGTGCTGAGGATGGCGCCGGCCACGGCAGGCAGGTTGCCCTGGGTGACGTCGGGCATCGACAGCAGGGTGTTCACGGTGGAGCCGAGCGCCGCGCCGCGGTCGCCCATGACGCCCATGGCCTGCGTCATCATCGGGCCGATGGCCGCGCCCACGCCGCCGCCGCCCGCCGCCGTCAGGCCTGAGGCGGCCGACAGCGCCGACGCGGCGGAGGCATTGCCCATGGCGCCGGCCGCTTGCGCGGCCATGCCGGTGGCGGAAGAGGCCATGCCGGCGGCGCCGGTCGCGGCGCCACCCGTCGTGGCCGCCGCTGCGCCTGCTCCGCCCGTTGCACTCGCTGCGCCGGCTGCACCCGCGCCGGACAGCAGGCCGGCGGCCTTGCCGCCCAGGGTGGCTGCCTGGTCCGCCATGGCGCCGGCCTGCGAGACCGCGCCGGCGGCGTTGGCCAGGCCCGCGGGCATGGGCAGGGCGCTGGCGAGCGCGCCGCCGGCGCCTTGCGTCAGGGACGCGGCGCCTTCACTCACCAGGGATTGCGTGGCATTGCCGGCCATCGAGGCGGCCCGCCCCATCAATGACGGAGTGCCGCCGCTCATCAGCGACGGCGTGACCGCGCCCACCGCGGACTGCGCCATGCCGCCGGCCTTGGCCGCCACGCCGGAGGCCAGGCCGGAGCCCGCCTCGGTAACGGCGCCCATGGCCTTGCCGGCCATCGCGCCCAGATCCTGTATGGGCTTGAGCGCGGCGCCGGCCATGGACTTGGCCTTGTCCAGCATGCCGGAAGCGGCTGTCAGGCCGCCAGACAGGGCGCTGGCGCCGCTGGCCAGGGCCGAGCCGATGCCGCCCAGGGCGGCGCCCTCGGCGGCGGCCGGCGCCGCGGCCATCGCGTCGGACGCGCCGGCGGCGTTCAGCGCCTGGCCGGAAGCGGCCAGCGCCTGCTTCATCGCGGCCGGTCGATGCACCAGTTCGGCCGTCACCAGCATCGGGTCGCCGACCTGGCTGGACGGCAGCGCGGGCAGGGCGGCGGCATCGCTGGCCGGCCCGATCAGGTTGTGCGAGGCGCCCTTCACGGAGAACATCCCGGGGCCCTTGAAGAGGATGTCGCCGCCGTCCATGACGATGGCGCCGCCGGCGGCCTGCAGCGTGATGCGCTGGTTCGCCAGGATCTCGATGCCGTCGGTGGTGGAGGTGATCGTGATGTCCTGGCCCGCCAGCATCTCCAGCATGTCGGTGTGCGCGTGGATCGACACCGGCGCGTTGGCCGCGATGGCGCGCAGGCCTCCGTCCTGCACGAACAGGCTGGTCGAGCGGCCCGAGGCGCTGGCGAAGGTCTGGCGCGCGGCCACGTGGCCATCGGCCTGGGCCGTGACATGCAGGTTCTCGCTGGCATGCAGGATCGCCGTCGCGGGCGTCGACAGGTTCATCGACGAGGGCGCGTCGATCAGCATGCGCGCGCCGTCGATACGCTCGACCGGGTCGCTGCCGCCGCGCTCGCCGCCGCTGGCCTTGACCGCCTGCTGGCCGCCGACGCTGCCGGGGTAGCGGCCCGCGGCCTTGGGATCGACCGCGTCGATCAACGCGTCGTATTCGCTGTTGGCCGCCAGCGGCCGCGCCTGACGTTGGGTGGCGGCGTCGCTGATGCGTTGCGCGGCGTTCTTCGCGCCGCGCATCAGGGCCAGCGCTTCCCGCGTGTCAGCCTGGGTCGAGGCGGCGCTTTCGCGGGCGTTGGCCGACAGCAGCATGCCTTGGCCGGATCGCACCACGGTCCAGGCGTCGGAACGCAATTCGAAGCCCGTGCCGCGCCATTGGCCGCGCGAGGCTTCGTCGGCGCCCTGCTTGACCAGGTAGCCCAGCCCCAGTTGCGACGCGGCGATGGAACTGGACAGGCGCGTGCGCACCTGGCCGGCGGTGTCGTCGAACAGCCATTGGCTGTGGCCCTGGCCATCCAGGCCCTGGCTGTGCCAGCCGCTGAGCGTGCCGGGATGGTTGGCGTCGGCGTCGACGCCCGCGGTCCAGGGCGGCAGGTCGCTGTCGTTGTGGAGCTGCGCCACCACCACGGGCTGGTCGATGTCGCCATCGAGGAATTCGACCACCACTTCCGTGCCCTGGCGCGGCAGGTGGTGGGCGCCCCAGTTGGGGCCGGCCTGCGCGCCGGCCACGCGCAGCCAGGCGCCGGAGCGGTCGTCGCCCGGCGCATTGCCGGCGTCGTCGCCATGGCTGCGATGGGGCAGCCCGCCCTGCAACGGGCGCCGGCCGCGCTGCCACGGGAATTGCACCTTCACGCGCAGGTCGCGGCCGGTGGTGACCGTGGCGTCCTGGGCGGTGACGACGACGGCGGTCACGCCCTCGGGAGCCGTGGGCCGCGCGCGCCAGGCCGGCAGCAGCGCCGCCGTGGCGGGCTGGGCGTCGAAGCGGTTGCGGTAGGCGCCGCGCTCCAGGTCGGCCGCGCCGAGCACCTGGGCGGCCTGGCTGCCCAGGTTGTTGGCGGCCTCGTGCTCGACGCGCAGCAGCGTATAGCGATTGCCCGCCAGCTCATCGGCGGCGCCGCCCGCGCCGGGCGCGTAGCGGTCGTGCTGGGTCAGCGCGAACACGTGGCCGGGCATCATCTGGCGCGCGGTGCCGCCGCCGTCAAAGCGCAGCATGCGCGCTTCGTGCGCCTGCAGGCCGCGCGCGGCCAGGCGTTCGGCGCCTTCGTCGTCGCGATGGCGGCCGTGGCCGTCGTAGTCGTAGTCCTCCAGCGCCGGCACGGCGCCCGCGTCCAGGGCCGATTGCGCCTGGGCGCCATGGGCCAGCAGGGCGCGGTCGTTCCAGGCCACGCGCGTGACGGTGTTGGGCCGCACGGCGCGGGCCGCGCCGAAGCGCGTGACGCTGTCTTCGGCCTCGGTGGCGTCGCTGCGGTGAAAGCGCAACGAGGCAGCGGGATTGTCGGGCTGCGCGACGCCGGCGTCGAACACCACCAGGCGGTGGCGCGCGCCGCCCGAGCCGTCGGACTGGCCGTCATCCTGCTGGTGGTCGAAGCGGAAGCTCAGGCCGGCCTCGGCCATCAGCCGCAGCGCGAAGTCCAGGTCGGTCTCCCGGTACTGGGTGCGCACCGGCTGCGCGGCCGGCGGCTCGGCGATGTCGAAGGCGTACGAGGCCTGCGGGTAGTCGGCGAAAATCTCGGTCAGGATGTCGGTGACCGACTTGTCCTGGAACAGGAAGCTGTCGCGCCGCAGCCGCAGCGTCGCCAGCCGGGGCGCGGCATGCAGGCGGTAGCGCGCCAGCCCGCCGTCGGCGCCGAGCGCATCGACGCCTTCGACCACGGCATGCCAGCGGCGCTGGCTGCCATCGGCCAGCAGCAGGCTGACGCTGATCTCCTTGCCCAGCAGCGGCTCGACGTCCAGTTCGGCGGACGAGGCCAGGCAGTCCAGCGTCAGGGCGAACAGCTCGGAGACGCCTTCGCGCAGCCGCATGCGCTCGACCACGAGCGCGTCGCCAAGCGGCGTGCGCGCTTGCAGCAGGCGGGCGTTCTGGGACAGGGCGGCGACGTTCAGGCTGCTGTAGCCGGCGGGCAGGGGGGAACGATCGATCATGATGCGTGGCGGTGTGGGTGGGCCGTCAGGGCAGCGAGATGGTCAGGTGGGCGGCGCGCGGCCCGAGCTTGACGATGTCGTGGTACGGCGCCATGGCCGTCTGCATGTCGCCGTTCAGGAAGTGCGCCATGCCCAGGTAGGCCAGCAGGCCGAGCAGGGCGAACAGCGCGCCGATGCTCCACAGCGGCACGTCGCGCTTGAGCGTGTGGGCGATCTTGTCGGGCAGCGGCCAGTGCGGCGCGAAGCCGGCGCGCTTGCCGCGCAGCAGCGCGATCTCGTCGCCCAGGCGCGCGGTCAGGTAGCCGAGCTTTTCCTGGCCCTCGATCATGTACTTGCCCTGAAAACCCAGCAGCAGGCACATGTAGAACACCTCCAGCGACTGCAGGCGCGGCGCGCCCTGGGCCCGCAGGTCTTCCAGGCGCGAGAAGAAGTTCTCGCCCGCCAGCTGCTCGCCGAACAACGTCAGCTGCAAGGGCTGCAGCATCCAGGCGTCGCGGATCGAGAACTGCGAGTTCAGCACGGTCTCGTCGACCGCGGCGCAGAAGGCGTACTTGGTGGCGTAGACATCCTCGGCCGGAATGTCGAGCTTCTTGGCGCTGCGCTCGAAGTCCGCCAGGAACTGCTGCACCCGCGCCGAGAACGAGGCGGCGCTGGCCGGTTCCTGGCCGCTCTTGAGCAGGAACAGCAT
>NZ_CYTY01000018.1:0-63313 GCF_001298995.1 Achromobacter sp. 2789STDY5608615 | reverse complement strand
GCCGGACGGCGCGTAGATGGCGATGCTGCGGGCCTGCAGCATGCGGTCGTACAGCGAGCCGCGCGTCTGCAGCGTGAAGTAGCACGCGCCCGGCTTGACCGGCACGGCCGGCGGCACCTGCGGCGTGTACACCAGCTGCACGCCGGGCATGGC
The DNA here is from genome assembly GCF_001298995.1 of Achromobacter sp. 2789STDY5608615. Classification (NCBI taxonomy): domain Bacteria; kingdom Pseudomonadati; phylum Pseudomonadota; class Betaproteobacteria; order Burkholderiales; family Alcaligenaceae; genus Achromobacter; species Achromobacter sp. 2789STDY5608615. The sequence continues at coordinate 63,160 of NZ_CYTY01000018.1, read as the reverse complement.
CGACAGCACCAGCTTCTCGACGTCGTCGGGCGCGCCGACCTTGAAGCGCAGCGGCACCGTCTCCGCCAGTTCGCTGGCCGGCGTCGCGGCCGACACCGACAGGTACAGCGCGGTGGTTTCGTCGAGCTTGTCGGAATCGAGCCGGCCGACATGGAACGACGGCCGCAGCTCCTCGAGCACGATGGAGAAGTAGCGGGTCGAGATGACGGTGTCGAGCAGGTCGCGCAGGATCGTGTCCAGCTGCGCGAACGCGGCGCCGGGTTGTTCATGGCGATACACCGGCAGGTCGGCCAGCGTGTGCACCTTCGAGAAAGTCATCAGCGCGCCGGCCAGCCGCAGCATTTCCTGGAACAGGCGCTCGGGGTGCAACTGCGGGTTGTGGAACAGGTGCGACAGCGCCGAGTAGGCCTCGTTGGCGGTGTGCAGCAGCCAGAACGAGGTCACGTCGCCCGAGCGGAATTCAATGATGTTCTTGCTCGGCTCGCGATGAAAGCCATAGAGCGCGTTGACCTTGGCCTGCAGCGCGTCCAGCAGGCGGCGCAATTGCTCGAACAGCGCGCCGCAGGCCTGCACCGTCAGGCTGGGGGCGATGAAGCTGGTGTCCAGCTCGTAGCCCGCGCTGGCGGTGCGGCGCACGCGCGCCACCGGGATGGTCAGCAGCGCGTCGCGCGGCTCGTGTTCGGACAGCAGGCGCACGTTCTTGCGCAGGAACGCTAGTTCGGCGGTGCTGGCGTTGGTGTACAGGTCGGGGGCGGGGCGGTCGTGGTGCGCGTAGCGCGAGTCGAAGCCTTCCGCCTGCTGCGCATCGCGGTAATTGCCGCCGATGTCCTTCATGGGGTGCAGCGCCAGGTAGAACACCGCTTCGCTGGCGCCGTCCAGGCCGTCCAGCACCACCGCGGGCGGCAGGTCGTCGTTGTGGGGCGCGTTGTAGATTTCGCCGTCGGGGAAGATCGCCGACAGCTCGGTGGCGCGCAGCATTCCGTTGGCGAGCGCCGCGGCATCGAAGCGCACGCTGCGCAGTCCCCATGAATACGGGTGCAGCGCGCGGCTCATTTCCGCCAGGCGGGCCTCATGGTAGGCGTCCTGCCGCTGAAAATGCTGGGGCCGCAGGAACAGCCCCTCTCCCCACAAAATCTTCGCTGAATAACTCACGTTGGCGGGCTCTCGTTTATGTGTCTATATGAAGAGGACGTTTCACGTACCGGATCCAGGGCGAGCGCTGGATTCAGTCAGGGCATTGCAACGAGCCAAGCCTGGATGGATCGAATGCCGGCATGCCGGGCGGCAGCACGATCTTGCCGGTGGCGACCGTCATGGCGCACGCGTGTGCGCCCAGGACGATGCCGCTGTCTTCGACCGATTTGACCTCGAACACGTATTTCCAGCGCTGTGGCGCGGGTGCGTAAAACAAGGCGGCAACGGCGATATAGGTGGCGCCCTTCGGCACTTTTTCGACGTTTTCGAAGCGCTGGCCGGGCGTCAATGTGATCTCGCGCGAAGCAATGAGACTGTCGCCCAATGCCGCCTTTTCCTGCTCAGTATCAACCAATTGCGTGAGCGGTGCGCGCTGAAATGCCTCGGCATTCTTCAAATAGTATGCTTTCGTAACGACAGCCGTTGGCTGGCCGCTGCTCGCATTCAAATTTTCTCCGGCGTGTATCGCCAATTTCACATCAGTGGGCGCATTCGGGTCCTTTTTCAGGCCCGCCGCATCGAGTGCCGTGCCGGTGATTCCGGCGACCGCGCCAAGGGCGGAAACCGCTGCACAACCCGTCATGACCGGGGCCACCGCGACCAGCATCGAGGCCGCCAAGCATCGCGATAAATTGAGATGTTTTGACATGGCTCTTTATACCGGATCATTGCGACAACATACAGATGGCGGCACGTTGAGCGACATTTCGTGGCAAGTTACATGACGTAATGCACTGTAGTGGTGTACTAACAAAAAGTTGTTGAAATACGCGGCCCTTGGTTACATCGGACACGTTCCCCAAAAATGCAACTTTCCCGGTATTTCCTCATAGGCGGTATGGTGGCCTTGATGGCCGGTTGCGCCACGACCAGCAAGCCCCAGACGGACGCCGAATACAAGCAATCGATCACCCGGGCCACCGAGACATTGGCCAATAAGGGAGGCGATGAAGCCGTGGTCCAATTCCAGGAAATCGCGCAGCGCAATCCCTCGCGCGGCGAGCCCTGGTCGTACATCGCCAAGATCCGTTTTGATGAACAGAAATACGGGGAAGCCATCGTCGCCGCGGACGAAGCGCTGAGCCGCGACGAGAACGATTTCACCGCCAAGACGGTGCGCGCCGTGGGCGGCCTGCGGGTCGCCATGCAATCGCTGGCGGACCTGCGCGCCGATGCGCTGCTGGCCGGCAATGCCCGCAATGACGCGGTGGCGCTGGCCGCCTCCATGCGCGAGACGCTGGGCCAGGACGTGCTGTTCCCCGAAGGCCGCAAGCCGCCGTCGCGCGGCACGCGTCCGCCGCCCAAGCCGCGCAACGACGCCGCCGCCGCGCCGGGCGCGGCCGCCGCCGGTACGCCGGCAGCCGGGGCTCCCGCGGCCGGTACGCCCGCAGCCGGTACGCCTTCCGCCAACGGCGGCGCCACTGCTGCGCCGGCGGCGCGCCCGGCGCAATCCGGCGGCGCCACGGCGCCCGCGCAGCCTGCCCAATCCACCCCATCCACCCCGCCCGCCGAGGGCCGCGCGCCGGATCCGTTCGGCAATCTGATCAACAAACCCTGATCGGCCCGCCGGACCCGGCAGGCCGGGTCCACGCGCCTTCGTCACTACGCATCCGCTGGGAGCCCTCAATGGCCAAGAAAGAAAGCGTTCAGAAAAGACTGCAGAAAGTGCGCCCGCCGCGCGTTCAACTGACCTATGACGTCGAGAAGGGCGACGCGATCGAGCAGAAGGAACTGCCCTTTGTCGTCGGCGTGGTGGGCGACTTCAGCGCGCAGTCGGAAGCCGAGCTGCCGCGCCTGAAGGACCGCAAGTTCGTCAACATCGACGTCGACAACTTCGACGACGTGATGCGCGGCCTGGAGCCGCGCGCCGCCTACCGCGTGAAGAACCGCCTGACCGACGAGGGCGGCACCTTCGGCGTCGACCTGAAGTTCCGCTCTGTCGAGGATTTCCGCCCCGAGGCGGTGGTGCAGCAGATCGAGCCGCTCAAGGAGCTGCTGGACATCCGCACCAAGCTGGCCGACCTGCGCAACAAGCTGGCCGGCAACGACAAGCTGGAAGACCTGCTGGGCGAAGTGCTCAGCAGCACGGAAAAACTGCAGCAACTGACCAGCGAAGCCGGCAAGGACGGCAAGGGAGGCCGCAATGAGTAATTCCGCCGCCGCGCACAGCGCATCCGCCCCGGCCGCCGCCGACGCGGGCCTGCTCGACCAGATCGTCGAACAGAGCCGGGTGGCCAAGTCCAGCGCCGAGCACGACCGTGCCAAGGACCTGATCGGCGAACTGGCCCGCGAAGTCATGAAGGGCACCGTGGTGGTGTCGGACAACCTGTCCGCCATGCTCGACGCCCGCGTGGCCGAGCTGGACCGCCTGATCTCCGCGCAGCTGAGCGAAGTCATGCACGGCGCCGAGTTCCAGAAGCTCGAAAGCACCTGGCGCGGCCTGCATTACCTGTGCCAGGAGAGCAATACCGGGCCGATGCTCAAGATCAAGGTGCTCAACGTCACCAAGCGCGACCTGGTGCGCGACTTCCAGACCGCCATCGACTTCGACCAGAGCCTGATGTTCAAGAAGGTCTACGAAGAGGAATTCGGCACCTTCGGCGGTTCGCCGTTCGGCGCGCTGCTGGGCAACTTCGAGATCACCCGCCAGCCCGAGGACATGTACTTCATCGAGCAGATGTCGCACGTGGCCGCGGCCTCGCACGCGCCGTTCATCGCCTCGGCCTCGCCCGAACTGCTGGGCCTGGACAGCTTCGCCGACCTGGGCCGCCCGCGCGACCTGGCCAAGGTGTTCGACACGGTCGAATACACCAAGTGGCGCAGCTTCCGCGATTCCGAGGACTCGCGCTACGTCGGCCTGACCATGCCGCGCTTCCTGGGCCGCCTGCCGTACGACCCGAAAGAGGGCACCTCGGTGGAAGGCTTCAACTTCGTCGAGGACGTCGACGGCACCGACCATTCCAAGTACCTGTGGTGCAACGCCGCCTGGGCCTTCGGCGCGCGCCTGACCGCGGCCTTCGCCGACTTCGGCTGGTGCGCGGCGATCCGCGGCGTCGAAGGCGGCGGCCTGGTCGAGAACCTGCCGACCCACACCTTCAAGACCGACGACGGCGAGATCGCGCTGAAGTGCCCGACCGAGATCGCCATCACCGACCGGCGCGAGAAGGAACTGAGCGACCTGGGCCTGATCCCGCTGGTGCACTGCAAGAACTCCGACTACGCCGCGTTCTTCGGCGCGCAGTCGGTGCAGAAGGCCAAGAAATACAACACCGACAGCGCCAACGCCAACGCGGTGCTGTCGGCGCAGTTGCAATACATCTTCTCCGTGTCGCGGGTGGCCCATTACCTGAAGGCCATGATGCGGGACAAGATCGGCAGTTTTGCGTCCGCGCAATCGGTCGAGAGCTTCCTGAACCGCTGGGTCTCGCAGTACGTGCTGCTGGACGACAACGCGAGCCAGGAGCAGAAAGCGCAATTTCCCCTGCGGGAAGCATCGGTGCAAGTCGCCGAGGTGCCGGGTCGTCCTGGCGTGTTCCGGGCCGTGGCGTTTTTGCGGCCGCATTTCCAACTCGACGAGCTGTCGATTTCCCTGCGCCTGGTTGCGGAACTGCCCGCCCAGGCCCAGAAATCGTGATGACCGTCTGATCCAAAGCTTTTAACCGGAGAGTACTTTAATGAAGGACATCTACGTCAAATTCGGCAATCCTGCGCTCAAGGGCGAGTCCCAGGACAAGGATCACCCGGACTGGATCGAAGTGGGCTCGTGGCGCCACGAGATCATCCAGCCGCGTTCGGCCACCGCCTCGACCTCGGGCGGCCACACCGCCGAGCGCACCGAGCACGGCGAAATGGTCTTCACCAAGGACCTGGACGTGGTCAGCCCGCTGCTCTACCAGCACGCCTCGGGCGGCACCACCTTTGACGAAGTGACCATCGATTTCCTGCGCGCCGATGGCGAAGGCAACCGCGTCAAATACCTGGAAATCAAGCTCAAGTACGTGATCATCTCGCGCGTGGCGCCGGAAGTGGTCAGCGAGGGCCTGCCGCACGAATCGTTCTCGCTGAAGTACGCCGCTGTCCAGTGGAAGTACACGCAGCAGAAGGTCGGCGGCAATCAGGGCGGCAACGCCCAGGGCGCCTGGAGCCTGACCAAGAACGACAAGACCTACTCGGTCTGACCCCGACCGCGCGGCAAGGCGAAGGCCGCGGCTCGCTCCCGGGCCGCGGTTTTCCTGAATGAGGTCCGTGATGAAGGGATTCGAACCCAGCCTGTTCGACAAGCTGTTCGACGGCGATGGCCCGGCGCCGCATGCGCTGCGGCGGTTGTCCGTCGAGGAAATCAAGGAAACCGTCGCGCGCGACATCGAGGCCCTGCTCAATACCCGCATGGTCTTCACCGAGGCGTCGCTCAAGCGCTATCCGAACTGCCAGCGGTCGATCCTGACCTATGGACTGTCGGATTTCTCCGGGCTCAGCCTGGCCAGCCACTACGACCGGGAGTTCATCTGCCGGTCGCTGGAGCAGGCCATCGCGCGCCACGAGCCGCGGCTGACGCACGTGCGGGTGGTGCTGCAGGTCGACAGCCGCGCCACGTCGGTGCTGTATTTCGCGATCACCGCGATGCTGGACGTCGGTCCGGCGCATGAGCCGGTGACGTTCGACGCCACCCTGCAGCCGTCGACGCTGCAGTATTCGGTCAGCAAGGGCTGGGCCAAGGCCGCGGCGGCCGCCTGACAAGATCAACGCACGCGGGCGCCGGCGGCCAGCCGCCGGCGAGGAAGGGAAAGATGGAAGAACTGCTGCCGTATTACGAACGCGAGCTGGGGTTCCTGCGCGGCTCGTCGCGCGATTTCGCCCAGCGCTATCCGAAGATCGCGGCGCGCCTGGGGCTGTCGGGGGAAACCTGCGAAGACCCGCACGTCGAGCGGATGATCGAATCGTTCGCCCTGCTGGGGGCGCGCATCAACAAGAAGCTGGACGACGACTATCCGGAATTCACGGAAGCGTTGTTCGAGGTGATGTACCCGCACTACCTGCGGCCGTTTCCGTCGTGTTCGATCGCGCAGTTCGACATGGGCGGCGTGGCGGCCCAGCTGACCGCGCCGGTGCGCATGGCGCGCGGCACCGAATTGAAGTCGCACGCCGTGCGCGGCGTGGCCTGCCGTTTCCGCACGGCCTACGACGTGACGCTGGCGCCCGTGGCCATCCGCCAGGCCGCGTTCGCCTCGACCGCCAACGCGCCGTCCTCCACGCAGCTGCCGCCGGGCGTGACCGGCCGCCTGTCGCTGACGCTGGCGTGCCTGGCCGAAACGCAGAGCTTCGCCACGCTGGCGGTGGACCGCCTGCGCGTCTATCTGCACGGCGAGCCGTCGTTCGTGGCGGCGCTGCGCGATTGCCTGTTCCTGCGCACCGCCGCGGCCTACATCGAGACCCAGCCCGGCCGCTGGAACCGGCTGCCCGAGGTGCCGCTGGCGCAGGTCGGGCTGGCCGAGGACGACGCGCTGATCGATTTTCCGGCCAGCTCGCACCCGGCCTACCGGCTGCTGGCCGAGTACTTTGTTTTCTCAGAGAAATTCAACTTCGTCGACATCGACCTGGCGGCGCTGCGGCGCGCGGTGGGGCCGGTGCGCGAATTCACGCTGCACCTGCCGGTCAAGGGGGCTGCGCGCCGACTCCAATACCGCGCGCCTGTTGGAGTCGGCCTCTGCCGACAACTTCCGGCTGGGCTGCACGCCGGTGATCAACCTGTTCGAGCAGCGCGCCGACCCCATCCGCGTGACGCACGCGGCCGCGTCGTACCCGGTGGTGGCCGATGCGCGCCGCGCCTATGGCTACGAGGTCTATTCCATCGACCGCGTGCGGCTGGTGCGGCAGAACGCGCAGGGCGATTCGGTGGTGGAGTTCCGGCCGTTCTATTCGTTGCACCACGGCGAGACGCCCGAGGGCGCCAGCCATTACTGGACCGCGCGGCGCGACCCGATGGTGGCCGAGCGCAGTCCGGGCTACGAGATGGAGATGTCGATCGTCGACATCGATTTCAATCCGGCGCTGCCGCAGACCGAAACGCTGAGCCTGGAGCTGACCTGCACCAACCGCGACCTGCCGTCGCACCTGGCGGTGGGCCAGCCGGGCGGCGACCTGTTCCTGGAGGGCGGCTCGGTGGCGCGCGAGATCCGCATGCTGCGCCGGCCGACCCACACACACCGCTTCCAGCAGGGCCGCGCGGCGCACTGGCGCCTGATCTCGCACCTGGCGCTGAATCACCTGTCGCTGGTGCACAGCGGCCTGCCGGCGCTGAAGGAAACGCTGCGCCTGTACGACCTGTCGCACGCCGCGGTGGCGGCCCGCCAGATCGAAGGGCTGGTGGGGCTGGACTACAAGCCCGCCACCCACTGGATGCCGGGCGAGCCGTTCGCGACCTTCGTGCGCGGCATCGAGATCCGGCTGACGATCAATGAAGACAACTTCGTGGGCACCAGCCTGCATGCCTTCGTGGCGGTGCTCAACCGCTTCTTCGGCCTTTACGTGCACGCCAACAGCTTTGTGCAGTTGGTGGTGCTGTCGCGCCGCGGCGCGGAAGAAATCCTACGGTGTGCTCCATGCAACGGCGACGCGATCCTAGCGTAATCGAATCGCTGCTGGCCGAGCCGCAGCGCTTCAAGTTCTTCCAGGCCGTGCGGGTGCTGGAACTGTGGTTCGCGCGCCAGGAAGGCACGCGCGCCAAGAACGCCGTGCCGGCGCACCTGCGCTTCGTCAACTCGTCGTCGCTGGGCTTTCCGGCCAGCGAGATCGCCGGGTTGACGGCCTTCGACAAGAACGGCCAGGCCCTGCACGACGCCGAGGCGCGCCTGGCGGCGCTGGCGGCTGGCACGCTGGGGCGGGTGGAGATCGAGCCGGCCTTCTTCGGTTTGCTGGGCGGGCAGGGCGCTTTGCCGCTGCATTACTCCGAGATCCTGAGCCACCGCGAAAGCGCCACGCGCGACCGCGGCGCGCGCGCCTTCTTCGACATCTTCTCGAACCGGGCCGCCGCGCTGTTCTACGCGGCCTGGAAGAAGTACCGCATGCCGCTGCGGCACGAGACCGAGCAGGACCATCACTACCTGCCGCTGTTGCTGGCATTGGGTGGTGTCGGCCATCCGGCGCTGCGCGACCGCCTGCATGCCGGCGAAGGCCGCGTGTTCGACGAATCGCTGGCGCACTACGCGGCGGCGGCGCGGCAGCGGCCGGTGTCGGCCGCGTACCTGCAGCGGGTGCTGGCCGATTACTTCCAGGTGGCCTTGCGGGTCGAACAGTTCGTCGGCCGCTGGTACCACGTGCCGCCCGAGAACCGCACCCAGCTGGGCCGGCCCGGCGCGGTGCTGGGTGTGTCCGCCATGGCCGGAGACCGCATCTGGCAGCGCGACCTGCGCATCCGGCTGTGGATCGGCCCGCTGTCCAAGACGGCGTTCGCCGATTTCCTGCCTGGCGGCGCCCGCGCGCAGGCGCTGGAAAAGCTGCTGACGATGTTCGGCGGGCTGAGCTTCGAATACGAGGTGCGCCTGGTGATGGCCAAAGAGGACGTCGCCGGCAGCGCGCTGGGCGGCGATGCCGAGGGCGGCGGCGCGCGCCTGGGCTGGAATTCCTTTCTCTGCACCGAACCGTCGGCGTCGGACCGCGACGACGCCAGCTACGAACTGCACACCATCCACTAAGAACAAGACAACCGAGAACATGGCCACTCCCCTGAAAACCCTGATCGGGAAACTGAACCAGACCTGCCGCCAGGCCGCCGAGCGCGCCGCCAGCCTGTGCATGGCGCAAGGCCACTACGAGGTGGACCTGGAACACCTGTTCCTGGCGCTGCTGGAAAAGCCCGCCAGCGATTTCAGCATCGTGGCGCGCCGCAGCGGCATCGAGGCCTCGGTGCTCGAGGCCGACCTGAACGCCGAAATCCGCGGCTTCAAGAACGGCAATACCCGCACGCCGGTGTTTTCGCCGCATCTGCCACGCCTGTTCGAGCATGCCTGGCTGATCGCCTCGCTCGACACGCAGACCACCCGCATCCGTTCCGGTCACCTGTTGCTGGCGCTGCTCGCCGAGCCCGATCTGGCGGCGCTGGCGCGGCGCGGCTCGCGCCTGTTCGAGTCGTTCCGGCTGGAAGAGCTGAAGCACGATTTCGCGGCCCTGACGGCCGGCTCGGAAGAGGCCGGCCAGTCCGTCGCATTGGGCGATGACGCCGCGCAGGGCGAGGCCGCAGCGCCCGCGGCCGCGCTGTCCAAGACGCCGGCGCTGGACCAATACACCACCAACCTGACCGAGCGCGCCCGCGAAGGCAAGATCGATCCGGTGATCGGCCGCGATGCCGAGATCCGCCAGATGATCGACATCCTGACGCGGCGCCGCCAGAACAACCCCATCCTGACCGGCGAGGCCGGCGTCGGCAAGACCGCCGTGGTCGAGGGGCTGGCGCTGCGCATCGTGGCTGGCGACGTGCCGCCGGCGCTGGCCGGCGTGGCGCTGCGCACGCTGGACATGGGCCTGCTGCAGGCCGGCGCCAGCGTCAAGGGCGAATTCGAGAACCGCTTGAAAAGCGTGATCGACGAGGTCAAGCAAAGCCCCACGCCCATCATTCTGTTCATCGACGAGGCCCACACCATGATCGGCGCGGGCGGGCAGGCCGGCCAGAACGATGCGGCCAACCTGCTCAAGCCGGCGCTGGCGCGCGGCGAACTGCGCACCATCGCCGCCACCACCTGGAGCGAATACAAGAAGTATTTCGAGAAAGACGCCGCGCTGGCGCGGCGCTTCCAGGCGGTCAAGGTGGAAGAGCCCAGCGAGGCCCTGGCCGCCAGCATGCTGCGCGGCATGGCGCCGCTGATGGAACAGCATTTCGGCGTGCGCATCCTGGACGAGGCGATCGTCGCCGCCGCCCGCCTGTCGCACCGCTACATCAGCGGCCGCCAGCTGCCCGACAAGGCGGTCGGCGTGCTGGACACCGCCTGCGCCCGGGTGGCATTGGGCCGCAGCGCCACGCCGGCCCTGATCGACGACGCCCGCCACCGGCTGGCGCGCCAGGAGACCGAGCGCGCGGCGCTGCGCCGCGAGGCCGCGACCGGCGCCGCGCAGTCGGCCCGCCTGCGCGAACTGGATGAGGAAATGGCCGCCACCCGCCAACAGCTGGCCGAGGCCGAGGCGCGCCTGGCGCAGGAAAGCGAGCTGGTGCGGCAGATCCACGCGCTGCGCGAGGAGCTGGAAGCCGCGGGCCAGGAACCCGACGCCGAAGCCGGCGCCAAGCGCCGCGGCGGCAAGGCCGCCGAGCCGACGCCCGCCCAGGCGCAACTGGCCGAATTGCAGCAGCAATTGCGCGCCCTGCAGGGCGAGGCGCCGCTGGTGCCGGCCTATGTGGACGCGCAGGTCATCGCCGAGATCGTCTCGGCCTGGACCGGCATCCCGCTGGGCCGCATGGTCAACGACGAGATCCGCACCGTGCTGGAGCTGCAGCCGCTGCTGGCCGAGCGCGTCATCGGCCAGGATCACGCATTGCACGCCATCGCCCAGCGCGTGCGCACCGCGCGCGCCGGGTTGGAGGACCCCAACAAGCCCAAGGGCGTGTTCCTGTTCGTCGGCCCGTCGGGCGTGGGCAAGACCGAGACCGCGCTGGCGGTGGCCGACATTCTCTATGGCGGCGAGCGCAAGCTGGTCACGATCAACATGAGCGAGTACCAGGAGGCCCACAGCGTCTCGGGGCTGAAGGGTTCGCCGCCCGGCTACGTCGGCTACGGCGAAGGCGGGGTGCTGACCGAGGCCGTGCGGCGCCAGCCCTACAGCGTGGTGCTGCTCGATGAAATCGAGAAGGCCCACCCCGACGTGCTGGAGCTGTTCTTCCAGGTGTTCGACAAGGGCGTGATGGACGACGCCGAGGGGCGCGAGATCGATTTCCGCAACACGCTCATCATCCTGACCTCCAACGTCGGCTCGTCGGCCATCATGCAGGCCTGCCTGAACAAGAGCGCCGAGGAACGGCCCGATCCGGACGCCATGCAGGAACTGCTGGCGCCGCAGCTGTACAAGGCCTTCAAGCCCGCCTTCCTGGGGCGCATGAAGACCATCGCCTACTACCCGGTGGACGACGACGCCCTGGCCCGCATCATCGGCCTGAAGCTGGCCCGCATCGCCGAGCGCGTGCAGGCCAACCACCGCGCCGTGTTCGACTGGGACGAGGCGCTGGTCGAGGCCGTGCTGGCGCGCTGCACCGAGGTCGACACCGGCGCGCGCAACGTCGACCACATTTTGAACGGCACGCTGTTGCCGCAGATCGCCGAGCAGGTGCTGGGCCGCATGGCGCAGGGTGAAGCGATCGCGCGCATCCGCGTCACGGCCGGCAAGAACGGCGACTTCCGCTACCGCCTGACCTGAGCCCGGAGCCGAGACCATGCCCCAGGATGCTTCCGGATTGTCCCGCCTGTCGGCCGCCGGCATCGCGCAGGCCAACCGCCTGCTGGACCTGCGCACGCCGCTGGGCGAAAACCGCCTGGTGGCCGAGACCCTGTCGGCCACCGAGCAATTGAGCGGCGGCGCCTATCGGCTCGAGATCACCGCGCTGTCCGACGACGCGCATATCCCCCTGAAGGCCCTGATGGGCCAGCCCGTCACGCTGCGCCTGCAGACCGCGCTCGACCGCGAGCAGCCGCGCCTGTGGCACGGCCACGCCACGGCGGTGCGCTTCCTGGGCGCCAACGGCGGCCTGGCGCGCTATGGCCTGACCGTGGAGCCGTGGCTGGCGTTCCTGCGGGCGCGGCGCGACAGCTTCGCCTACCAGGACAAGGCGGTGATCGACATCGTCGACAGCATCTTCGGCGACTACAAGGGCCAGGGCGCGCTGGCGCCGCAATGGCGCTGGGAGGTCAAGGACCGCGCCGCCTACGCCAAGCGCAGCCTGACCATCCAGTACCGCGAGACCGATTACGCCTTCATCGAGCGCCTGCTGGCCGAGGAGGGCCTGTTCTATTGGGTCGAGCACGCCGACGCCGGCCACACCCTGGTCATTGCCGACCACAACGACGCCTTCAAGGCCGGCCCGCAGGCCAGCGTGCGCTTCGCCCGCGCCGACGTGACCGAGACCGAGGACAGCATCCAGCAATGGAGCGCGCGCAAGCGCTGGCAGACCAACGCCGTGCGCATGGCCAGCTGGGACTACCGCAGCGCCCAGGCGCGGCCGGTGTCGGCGCAGGCGGACAGCGGCAAGCTGGCGAATCCGCTGGAACTGGTCAGCGATGACTACCCCGGGCAGTATGCCTACGAGGACAGCGCGCAGGGCGAGCGGCTGGCGCACAACGCGCTGGCCGCGCTGCGCGTGCGCCAGCAGAGCGTCGAGGGCGCCGGCACCGTGCGCACGCTGGCGCCGGGCCAGCGCTTCGAGCTGACCGGCCACTACCAGCAGGGCGGCCCGTCCGCGTTCGTGGTGATCGCGATCACGCACCAGGCCCGCAACAACTTCGACGCCGACCTCGGCCGCGCCGTGCGCGAGGCGCTGGGCGGCGACGAGGGCGAGGACGCCGATTTCTACCGCAACGCCTTCACCTGCATCGGCAGCGACACCGAATTCCGCCCCGCGACGCAGGACGGCCACGGCACGCGCCTGCATCCCCGTCCCACGGTGTTCGGCGCGCAGACCGCGCTGGTGGTGGGCGCCGAGGAACCGGTGCACACCGACCGCGACCACCGCATCAAGGTGCAGTTCCACTGGCAGCGCGGCAAGGCGTCCAGCAGCCGGCTGGCGCACCCGTCGGGCGACGAGAACGCGCCGGCCAAGGATGAGCTGGGCGCCTGGGTGCGCGTGGCCGAGCCGGTGGCCGGCGGCGACTGGGGCGGTCATTTCGTGCCGCGCGTCGGCCAGGAAGTGCTGGTGGAATTCCTGCACGGCGACATCGACCGCCCGGTGGTGGTCGGCGCGCTGTACAACGGCGAGGGCGCCGAGGATGCCTCCCACAACCAGGTGCAGGCGGGCGGCGCCAATGCCACCGGCAACGCGCCGGCCTGGTTTGCCGGCGGCAATGACGGGCACGCGCACAACGCGGTCATGTCCGGCTTCAAGACCCAGGCCCTGGCCACCAGCGGCGCGGGCACCGGCGGCTACAACCAGCTGGTGCAGGACGACACGCCGGGCCAGTCGCGCCTGACCGCCTCGACCACCCAGGCCGATGCCCGCCTGAACCTGGGCCACGTCAAGCAGCAGCGCGACAACGAGCGCCTGCAGGACCTGGGCCATGGCGCCGAACTGTCGACCAAGGAAGCGGTGGCGCTGCGCGGCGGTTCCGGCCTGCTGATCAGCGCCGACCTGCGCGAGAACGCCGAGGGCGCGCTGCTCGACAGCGCCGAGGCGGCCAAGCAGATCGACGCCGCCCTCGAATCGGCCAAGGAACTGGGCGACATCGCGGTCAAGCAGAAGGCCATCCTGGATGGCGATCCGCAGGCGCTGCCGGCGCACGATGCCCTCGGGCACGTCCGCGACGTGGTCGAGGCCACCCAGGACGATGCCAACGCCGAGGGCGCCGCCGTCAAGGTGGCGGCCTACAGCGAACCGCACCTCCAGGTCAGCGCGCCCAGCGGCATCGGCCAGTACACGCCGGCCAACGCCTTCCTGGTGGCCGGCGCCACCTTCGCGCAGATCGCGCCCGATGTGAACTGGGCCAGCAGCGCCCACCTGGCGGTGGGCGTGGCGGCCGGCGTGGTGCTGTTCACGGCGGGCCACGAGGCCGGCGGCGGCCGCGCGGTGCAGGACCGTGGCCTGCGGCTGCACGCCGCGGGCGGCAAGCTGCGCCTGCACAGCCAGGACGCCAAGATGACGCTGACGGCCGAGAAGGCCGTGACCTTCGCTTCCGCCGGCGCCAGCGTGCTGATCGAGGCCAAGCAGCGCGTGCTGGCCACCGCCGCGGGCGCCTATGTGCGGCTGGAAGGCGGCGGCATCCAGCTGCATGCGCCGGGCAAGGTCGAGCTGAAGGCGGGAGCGCACAACTGGGTCGGGCCGCAGACGGCGAGCGGCAACCTGGCGCCGCCCTCGGGCGAATTCAAGGATTGTCCCAGCAAGGTGAACAGCGCGGCGGCGGGAGGGGCGGCCTTTGTTTGACGGCATCCTTCCCCACGGCGAGGACCGCGACGCGGCCGTCCGGCTCTACGAACGCCTGCTGGCCGCCGCCGCGCGCACCCCGTCAAGCGCGCTCTACGTACTGGTGGATCCCACCATCGAGGATCCGCTGGCGCATGCGGCCCGGCGCGAGAGCGCCGTGGCGCTGCCGTTGGACCGTGGCCGCTTCCTGGCCGGGCATTGCCCCTATCTGCTGGCGCTGGGAGACTTTGGCCGCGACGACGCCATCGAATTGAGCATTGCCGCGGCCTGCGCGGCCGCGGCGCCTGGCCACACCCATCGCGCGGTCTGCGGCTGGATCGCCAGTCCGGTGGCCCCGACGGCGCTGGCTCGCCATCTGGCCAGGATGGCGCGCTGCCTGGTGCCGGATCGGGCCGATCCGGTGACCTTGCGGCATTGGGATCCGCGCGTCGCCGAGGTGCTGGCCGAGGTGCTGTCCGAAGACCAGCTGCGCCAATGGCTCGCGCCGGTCCAGGCCTATTGGCGGCCGTGCCGCGCGGCCGGGGAACTGGCGGTCCAGTACGAACGGCCGGCCGCCGCGGGCGCGCCGCAAGCCGGGCCGGCCGCGCCGCTGGTGCTCGATCGCGCGCAGTGCGCCGTGCTGGAACGCGCCGGCTGGGTCAACCAGGCGCTCGACGCCCTGGCCGAAGCCGGACACGACATGGCCGAGGCGCGGCTGCGCGAGCGCGCCGACCGCCAGGTGGCGCGCGCGCAGGCGCGCTGGGGCCTGGAGACCGACACCGACATCGTCGATTTCGCGCTGCATGGCCTGCTGGTGCATCCGCATTTCGACCAGCATCCCGACGTCCGCCACGCCATGGCCACGGTCCAGGCGAGCGGCGTCGCGGCGGTGGCGGCTTTGAACGACATCACGGAAGAACAATGGAACCGCGTGCGGCAATGGCCCGGCACGACGGTCGAACCGGAGCAGACAGAGGTGAGGGATGGCGGAGCTTTCTAACGCGCGTTGCGCCGCGGCGGCGAATACCTGCGGCGAGACCAAGGGCAAGTGCATCAACTGCGACAAGAAGGGCGGCGTGGCGATCATGCCGCTGGTGCCCGCGCCGCTGCCGCGGCCCATGGTGAGCGATGCCTGGGCCAACACCGAGCACGGCGGCGCCAGCAACACGCAGTGGGCGATTCCCGCCCACCGCATGTACAGCACCTGGATGGAGAAGAAGCTGGAGGCCCACACCAAGGTGCGGCTGTTCGATCCCAGGTTCGACCCCGCCGGACTGCCGGCGGAGACCTACTTCGCGCGCGTGCCGGCCGCGGGCTACCTGTACGTGCTCAAGCAGGACAAAACCTGGGACGGCTACCTGATCGACAGCAAGGGCTACTACCGCAAGATCCCGGTCGCCAAGATGCCCGAGGACGCCGAGACCACCGAGCCGCTGTCCGAGGCCTGCTCGTCGGAAGGGCACAACAACATCGGCACGCAGTTCATCACCATCGACCACCTGCGCAGCCCCACGGCCTGGATCGCCTACAGCCGCTACGTCTGGGACAAGCAGACCCGCCAGGACTACGCCGACGACAAAGACGGCTGCCGCGGCGCGCGGATGACCGAACTGAACCTGAAGGACATCGCCGACGGCAAGGTCGGGTTGGGCAGCGCCGCGCCCAACACCTGCAAGCTGACCCTGCCCGACATCACGGGCATCGTCGCCGACTATGCCGTGGCGGACGTGCAGCGCTGCCTGAATGCGGGCCTGCACAACCCGCTGCAGATGCGCGCCGAGCCGGAACCGCAACTGGTGACGGCGCAGATGTGGGCCGTGAATTCGCTGCTGCCGGCGCTGCAATGGGGGGTCGGGGTGGTGCTGCCGGATCCGGTGGGGATCGTGCAGGAGTTGAATCTGCGGCGCAATATTGCTGCGGCGCGCGCTTCGGTGCTTGAAGGAGCGCTGGACCCGGAACGCGCGCGCAAGCGCGTCATTGCCGACATCATTCAAGGCATGTGCTTGAGCGCTAAAGCCAATCCGGGGCCGTTCTGGGCGGCGAATTATGGACCCGAACGTTATGAAAGAAACATAGACACCGGCGCTTGGCAAGCCGCCCTTGCGGACAGTGAGGGCAAGAAGTCCTTGATGACACAGATCGCGAACTTGAGTGCGCTATTCACGACTTGGATCAAATGCCCGGGCTGGAAACAGCAGCAACGCACCGACTTCTGCGACAGGGATGACGCAGCCGGGGTACGGCGCGAAAACATGGCCGCGTCGTGTGTTGCCGGATCGGGGCAGACTGAAAAGGAGCGTGTGGAGGTATGGGGCGAGCTTTGGAAACTGTCGGTTGACGATCCGAACAACTGGTTCTATCGAAGCCTGTCTGCTGGAAACGCGGATCTGTTCAAGCTATTGGCGGATACGGGCTCAGTCGACGAGGCCGGTTCCATTGTCAGGGCCGCGTATGCAATGGTGACGCCATATCTGGAAGGGGGCGCGTTGAAAATCGACAACCTGCGCGAAGCCCTGCGTGCCAAGCGTCGCTACAACGAGGCTACCGCCACGCTGGTGGACACCGTGACCGGGCTGCTGACCAAGTTGATGATCAACGATCCAAAGACGTACAACCGGCTGATGCGTGGCATTGCGATGACGCTTGTCACGCGTGAGGATCTGCTGGTTGCTCCCACTGTGCTGAAGGGACCATTGTCGGAGATCAAGAATCTTCTGGAAGAAGCTGCCACCAAACCGATAGAAGGTCACGCCCCGGTGCGTGTTGGCGGTGACTTGCCCGCCGGCAGGGGCTATCTGGCTCAGGAAGGCAATTTGGGCCAGCGCGGTCTCAGCTTGTCGGAAACGGTGGGTCGCGGTGTGTATCTGGATTTGCCGGAGGACAGAACGACCATTTCCGCCGTGGTGGCGTTCACCTTCAAGAAGCTGGCCCAGGGGGAAAAGCTGAGTGGCTCCTTTGCTGGAGGCACACCCCTGCAGGAAATTGAATTGCCATTGCGTGAACAGGCTCGGATGAATCCTTATCTGAATGGCCGAGCTGCACTGGTAGGGAACCTGGCATCTACGGTATTAGGTTCCGGGATCATGTTCTTCCAGGCACAAGGTGCGATCAATGCCTTGGCGGCAACGCTCAAGGAAGGTGCTTCGCTGGAAGACAGGTTCTCGAGTGGCGCTGGCGCGACGGCGAATATCGTTGCCATGGTCGCCGTCGGCTTCGACCTGGCTTCCTCCATAGGCACGCTTGTTTCCAATGAGGTTTCCAAGAGACTCATGCGGCAAGGGGCCAAACTCGGACTCGCCGCCGGCATTCTCGATGGCTTGGTGACCGCCTATGGTGCATACCGCAAGCGGCAAGCCGGCAACAATACGTCGGCGTATTGGAGTACCGCATCGGCGCTCGCGACCGTGATATCGGGAGTGGCAGGCTATGGCACTACGATGGCGGTTGCTGGTGGAGGTACCGCCTTTACGGTCTTAGGGCTATCGCTGGGACCCGTCGGCTGGACCTTGTTGACGATCGCCGCGCTGGGCGTCGCCATATGGACTGCGGTGAACGCTGCGGGAACCGACGACGCCAGCCGTTTGCCGGTCGAATACTGGCTTGATAACGGCGTGTTTGGCAAACGCACCCAGCTTGGCAATACGGATAACAACCCCTTTGCCACCAAGGCGAGCGCGGGAAAACGAGGTGCGCCGGCTGTTCCCTTCCTCAACTTGAATGACGAACTTCAAGCGTTGGAACGCATCATTCTGGTGGCCAGCGGTTACCTGATGAAAGGCGCGGTGGGCAATGGCTACTTTCATGCGCATTACAACGTTACTGTTCCGCTATATTCTGATGACAGTCGGGTCACGATCGAGTTCTATCGGAATGACAGGGACGGAAAGAAGGTTTTCCGCACCATGAGCGCCGGTAAGAACGCGACATTGCCTGCGGTACAGAGTGGATCGGTTCTTGTTCCTGCTCCCGGGTTCCAAAACGAGAAAATGACTATTGATCCAGTCAGTAAAAGCGCCAAATTGACGGGCTCTTTTCAGGTGTTCCTGGGGTTGCGTGGGTTCTATTGCATGAAGGTTCATTATTGGCCGAGCGAAATACAGCGGCCGGGAATGGAGACGGGGTTTGAGTCAGGGGTTTACGTTGACAGTTACTAGGAACAGGAAAGAGAAGAGAGATTTGGAGGTACTCCCTGATCGCACCGGAGCATGGGGCTGGCTGTTGTCGGGGCGCTCCGGAGTGCAGCCGGCGGCTGAAGGCATGGTTACCGAGTTGACGCCCGCTTGCCTGCGCTTGACGGGGCCTTTCGAGGCCTCGCGTGGCTACGTGGCATGTGTCTCGCTCGCTGCTGCGGTTGGTCTGACTTTGCTGTTCCTTACGGCTCTGATCGACCTGAGTACGGGGAGGACCGTTCTGGATACCGGACTTGCCGTGATGATGGGGGGGTATTCTGTATGTGCATTGATCGGTTGGATCTGCGCCTATCGATTTGTTTTTTCACCGATCCAGGAAACCACTCTCATCAGTCGGTCCTTGCGACGCATATATGTGTGGGAAAAGCGGACTGGTTGGACGTCGGTCGATTTTGATCGCGCGCACGCCTACGTTGGCAATTTTCAGGTGGTAACGACAACCGGCGCGGGAGCTGCCTATCCCTTGCGCGTCGTAGAGATCGAGCCCGACACTCGCCGTATCATCAAGGGCGTGGCACTGACCGCTCCATTTGATCGTCCAGAACCCGCCGCGCAACTTTGGGAGTTCGTCCGGTTGTACATGGACGGGGAGCCGGCGATGCTGCCGCCAGTGACGTTGGTGCCGGATTGTCGCGTCAATGCGTATGCGTGGATGGACCTTGAGCTGTTTCCATACGCAATCGATCGTCATCACAGATTGGTGCGGCCGTTTGCGTTCTGGTTCTTCAGTGGTGCCTATTACCTGCCGAACTGGATGGAATACTGGATTCGTCGATTCGGTCGTCGCCCCGCGCTGCCTCCGGAATTGGCGGCGGTGGTGGGCTGGCAAGGCGAAAGCCCGTATCGAATCGCCCCGCCGACACAGGAGGAGCTGGCGGCGCGAGCAGGTAATCTGCCCTCCGTGAAGAGGCGTTGGCGTCTGGCGAGCATCTTCGGCTTGGCGCTCTGGGTCGTCCTGCCGCTGTTTTTTGTGGGCGTCGTGGTGTCCAACTGGTAGGTGGATATTAATGGAGGTCGGTTCCACGCCGGCGGTATGCATCCGATGAGCAGAGCGCGATCGGCGGGACACACGGAAGCAGTGGCGATGACGCCTCAGTGGAATGACAAAGCCAGCAAGCTGACCGGCAAGATCGCGGGACTGCGCCGCGTCAGGCGATCGCGCGATTTCGTGATGGAACAGCTCGGAGGCGGCGCGGGGGCGTCGGCGGTGTCGGCGGGACTGGCGGGGATGGGGGGCGCGGCCATTGCGATTGCTACCCTCGACAGCACTGAGAAGGCGGATTTTGTCGAATTCACGCTCGATGGACAACCGGTTCGAGGCTGGTTCTGGCGGTTTCCCTTTGACGAGGGCGATGACATCGAACTGGTGGCCGAGCACGACGGGCAGGCGTGGATCGCCTACGGCGCCCGACGGCCGGCCGATGCGCTGGTTGCGGTGTATCCGCATTGCTTCGAGGGGCGCCGGGCGCGCTACGCTTCCACGTTCCGCTTCTGGGGCATCGTAGTGGGGGCAGTTTTTCTGTTCATGATGTGCCTGGATGCGATTTTCGCGATGTTCAAGGGCACATTCAGCCTGGCAGGGCAGTTGTCCGCGTATGCGGTCTACCTGGCCTATGGGCTGCCCGCGCTGGTGCTGGTTTTCGGATTCCTGGCGTGGCGCGGCGGTCGCAAGACGGAAGGATTTGCGCGGATGGCGGAGACCATTTTCGCCGGCTTTGGCTGGCGGGACGCCAGCAGCATCAATTTGCGCAAGACCTCCAGGGCGCTGCGTCGCGAGGGTGATGGGCGTGACTACGGCACGCTCTATTTCCGCTACCAATGAAGCAAGCGCGCGCGTCCGTGATTGGCTCGCGCCGTCGACAGTGCGAGTCGCAACAAGGAGGAGCAATGCGGCATGGCAGAGGCCGGGCGGGCATCACCATGGTCCCGGAGAAGAGCGGTGCATGGGGATGGTTGCTGCCCGCGAGCTCGGAACGCGCGCGCAGCCCGGAGGATCCCTCCGTGCTGTACAACGTGGTCGAAATCAATCCCGCCTGCCTGCGGCTGGTCGATCCCACCGAGAACCTGCGTGGCCTTGGCATCGTCATGACGATTATGTTCAGCCTGATGTTGCTGCTGATCGCAACCAATTTCATCCTGTTCTACGACACGGCGACGCGCGGCTACGGCGGCGAGTATCTGGCGTTCGTCGCAGGCGGCTCGCTGCTGGGGGTGTTCGGGCTGTGGCGCGCCTACCGCGCTGCGTCCGCGCCGATGCAGTACACCTCCATCATCAGCCGGCGGCTGCGGCGCATCTACGCCTGGAGCAGGAAGGGCGGCTGGATTTCAGTGGACTACGACCGGGCCGTGGCATTCATCTTCAGGGGCCGGCTGGTGGCGCCCACAGGGGCGAGCGCGCCGGTTGTTTCGTTGCGGGTGGCCGAGCTTGAGCCGGGCTCGCGTCGCATCGCGCGCTGCGTCGCGCCCACCCGGATCTTTTCGTCGCGCGAAGCCACCGCTGGCGCCTGGCAGTTCATCCGGCGCTACATGGACGAAGAGCCCGCTGCTGTTCCTCCTGTGGTCCTGATGCCGAATCATCGCATCAATGCCTTTGCGTGGATGGACCGGGAACTGTTTACGGAGGAGATCGACCGGCAGCATTATCCCGCCGGCCTGTTCGACGGATTCGCGTTCTGGATCATGGCGGGGGCCTACTACCTGCCGAACTGGATGGAATACTGGGTACGGCGCTATGGCAAGCGGCCGCCGCTGCCTCCAGAATTGGCTGCCGCCCTGCAATGGGAAGGCGAGAATCCGTACCGCGTCGTACCTCCGACCCCGGAAGAAACGCTGGCCATGCAAGGCAAGCTTCCCCATATGAAAAAGCGCTGGCTGCACGCCAGCATCCTGGGGATCCTGTTATGGGGCGTCCTGCCTTTGGGGTTCGTGCTGGTGACGGTATTGAAGTGGATAGCGTCATTAAATTAAATCCGGGTAATATTGACGAACATATTTAATCCGGGTAAAAATGCGTCCTGCGAATGATCGCAACCAAGGACGCAAGCATGAGCACATTCGATCTGAACACCGGCGCCACCGCGCCGCTGGCCGATGAGGTTGACCTGGCCGACCTGCCCGTGGACGGCGCGCTGCCGCCCGGGCTGGACGGGGTCCTGGTCCGCAACGGCCCCAACCCCCTGCGCGGCCGCTTCGAGGGCAACGACGTGCTGTCGTGGTGGCCGCAGCCGGCGATGCTGCACGCCATTGCCTTCCACGGCGGCCGGGCGACCGGTTACCGCAACCGCTGGGCGCGCACCCGGATCTGGGCGCGCGAATACGACCCGCAGGCCGAGGCCGGCCTGCCGGAGACCAATCCCAACGTCAATGTGCTGCGCCACGCGGGCGAAGTGCTGGCGCTGGCCGAGGGCGGGGCGCCGTTGGCGATGACGCCAGCGCTGGATTTCCTGGGCGCCAGCCGGCACCATCCGGGGCTGGCGGGCGGCATGACGGCGCACCCCAAGGCGGACCCCGAGACCGGGGAACTGATGAGTTTCCGCGCCCATTGGGAGCGGCCCTGGCTGCGCTACGGCGTGACGGGCGCGGACGGCCAGCCGCGGGTGGATCTGGCGATCGAGCTGCCCGGGCCGTCGATGATGCACGACATGGCGATCACGGCGCGCTACAGCATCCTGCTGGACCTGAACGTGGCGTACGACTTCTCGATGCTGTCGCGCGGCTACCGCATGCCGCTGCGGTGGCATGACGAGCGCCAGTCGCGGCTGGGCGTGATCCCGCGCCACGGCGGCCCGGTGCGCTGGTTCGCGGTCGCGCCCTGTTTCATCCAGCACGTGGTGAATGCGTATGACCGGGATGCGTCGACGCTGGTGCTGGACGTGGTGCGCTATCCGGAATACCTGCGGCTGTCGCGCGAGGGCGCGGGTTTCGAGGACAGCCCGCTGGGCACGTTGTGGCGTTACGAGATCGACCTGGACGAGGGCGGCGTCACGGAGCGCGCGCTGGACGATGCCGGCATCGAGCTGCCGCGCATCAACGAGGCCCGGACCGGCCGCGCCTACCGCTACTGCTATGCGGTGGAGCAGCCCAACAACCGCGAGATGCGCGGCGTGGTGCGCTACGACCTGGAGACGGGCGCGCGCCAGCAGTATGCGGTGCCGCCTGGCGACCAGAACAGCGAACCGGTGTTCGTGCCCCGGCCGGGGGCGCGCGACGAGGACGACGGCTGGGTGCTGGTGTGCGTGTACCGCCAGGCCAGCGATACCAGCGACGTGGTGGTGCTGGACGCGCGCGACCTGGCGGCCGGGCCGCTGGCGACGGTGCGTCTGCGCCGCCGCATTCCGGCGGGTTTTCACGGCGCCTGGCTGCCGCGCGAGGCGGGCGGGAAGTAGACCGCGACATTGTCAGAGCCGCGGGCAGGACGTCGCGCCTGTCACCGGCGGCCCGGGTTCAGCGGCTCTTGGCGCGCGTACCTTTCCTGGCGGGGGCGCGCGCCGTTTCCTTGGCCGGCGGCGCGGCGGCCGCCGTCAACTGCTCCATCCAGGCCAGCGTTTCGGTATAGGTCACGAATTGCTGCAGATAACCCGGCGACAGCTCGCGCATCAGCGACAACGCGCGGTGCACCAACTGGTTGGAATTGAGCGGGCCGGCGTTCTTGTGCACCTGTTCCTGCGACTGGCGCACCTGCCGGTCGGCGCTCAGGCCGGACCAGATCTCGCGCAGTCCGTCCAGCGCCGGCAGGTCGGGATAGGCGTCGCGGCGCGCCTGCGCGGCGATGGCGTCGGGATCCTCGCCGGGCGCGCCGGGGTAGGCGAGATACACCGCCAGTTCGGCCAGTGGCCCGCGCGTGCCGGCCGGGGGCGTCGCGACGCGCGCGGCTGCGGCTGTTACGGCGACGCCAGCGGCGGGGGCATTCCGTTCTTCAGGGGACGCGCTGGCGTCGGGCAGGCCGGCGGCGGCGATACGCGCCGCATAGGCGTCCAGCAACTGCGCCAGGCGCGCGTCCAGCGTGGCGCGCACCGCGCCGCCATGGCCTGCCGCGCGCCGGGCCAGCGCCTCGATGAAATGGAAACCGACCGGATCGAGCCGGTCGTCGCCGCGCTCGCGCCAGGCCCGCAGCGTGGCGAGCGTGTCGTCCGCCGGCAGGCCGGCGCCGGTCGTGGCGTCCGCCTCGGTCGTCAGCGCGTGGCCAAGACCGCCATCACTGGCCACGCGGCGCCTCCGTGCCGTTGGACGGCTTGGGAATCGGCGTGATCTCGACCCGGCGGTTCCTGGCGCGGCCTTCCTCGTCGGCGTTCGAGGCCACGGGTTGTTCGGCGCCGAACGCGGCGGCGAACACCGAGGCCGACGGCACGCCTTCGTCGATCAGCGCGCGGGTCACGGTCAGCGCGCGCTGCGCCGACAGGTCCCAGTTGTCGGCAAAGCGCCGGTTGCCCTCGCGCACCTGCTGGTCGTCGGTGTAGCCGCTGACCATCAGGATCTCGTTGTTGGCCTTCAGGTAGGCCGACAGGGGCTCGATCAGGCTCTTGAGCACCTCGCGGCCCTCCGGCTGCAACTGGTCGGAATTGAGCGCGAACAGCACGCTGCCGCTGATGCCGATGCGGCCGTTGATGAGCGTCACGCGGCCCGCCGCCAGCGGCGCGGCCAGGGCCTGCTCCAGCGTCTGGCGGCGCTGGGTTTCCTCCTGGCGCTGCTTGACCTCGCGTTCGAGCTGGGTCGACAGCTCCAGCTGCACGGCCACCACGCTCACCAGGATCAGCACGAAGGCGCCCAGCAGCACCGACATCAGGTCGCCAAAAACGGCCCAGGTCGGCACCGCGGGTTCCACGCCGCCGTCGATGTCCTCGCCCGCGCTCATGCCGCCTGCGCTCCGGCGCTGGCGGCGCGCTGGCTGGCCAGGTCGCGCAGGTTCTCGACGATCTGCTTCTGCGACATGGTGCTCAGGTCGACCACTTCACGCGCCTGCGCCACGTAGTAGGCCAGTTGCTCGTCGCCGCGCGCGATCGATTTGTCGAGCGCGCTCTCGATGCGTTGCAGGTGCGCGACCAGCTTGTCGTTGGATTCGCCGAACAGGCGCACCGCGGCGCCGAAGGCCTCGCCCAGGCTCGCCACCTCGACGGCGCCGCTGGTCACTTGCGCGGCCACGTCGTCCAGGCGGGCGGTTTCGGATTCGACCTGCTCGGTGAACTGCGTGCCGACGCGGTCCAGCAGGTCCGCCGACGACGAGACCAGGGCGTCGACCGCGCTGCGCTGCTCGCTGGAGGCGTGGTTGACGGCGTCCAGCAGCGTCGCCAGCGTGTCCAGCAGGCGGTTGCGTTCTTCCAGCATCGCGTTGTCGTAGGCCAGGCTGTCCGACAGCTTCTGGCGCAGCTCGCCGATGACCTCGGCGGCCGCGCGCGGCGCTTCGGAGGCGGCCTGCACCAGCTGGCTGATCTCGGCGATGGTGCCGCTGGCGTGGGCCTCGGTCTGGGTGGCGATGTCCTGCGCGGTCTGGGCCAGGGTGGCGCAGATTTCCTGCTGCAGGCTGGCGCTGCGGGCGCCGGCCTGCTCCCATTCCTGGCGCAGCGCCTCGGCCATCGAGCCCAGCTCGGCGGTCCAGGCGGCCAGGCGTTCCTGGTCGCGCGAGGCCAGCGCGGCCTGCAGCTCGGCCTGAGATTGGCCCAGGGTCTGCAGCAGCGTTGCCGAATGCTGCTCGAAGGCAGCCGCGGCGGTGGTCAGGGCCTGCTGGTTGTCGCCGGCCAGTTTCTCGTTGGCCAGTTCCTGGCGCACCTGGGCCTCGGTCCAGGCCTGCGTCACGCCGCCGGCCGCCGTTTCCAGGCGGGCCGAGACGTTTTCCAGCAGGGCGGCCTGGGCCTGGGTCTGGGTGGTGATGTCGTGCGCGGTGCGGGCCAGCAGCTGGCCCAGTTCCTGGTGGCGGGCGGCGGTCTGTTCGCCGGCCGCGCGCCATTCCTGGCCCAGTTCGGTGGCCAGCGCGCCCAGCGAGGCATGCCAGGCGGCCAGGCGATGCTCGTCGCGCGCGGCCAGGGCGGCCTGCAGGTCGGCATGGGACTGGTCCAGCGTGCGCAGCAGCGCGGCCGAGTGCTGTTCGAAGGCGGCCGCGGCGGCGGTCAGGGCCTGCTGGTTGTCGGCGGCCAGCTTCTCGCTGGTCAGTTCCTGGCGCACTTGCGCCTCGGTCCAGGCCTGCGTCACGCCGCCGGCGGCGGATTCGATGCGCACGGCCACGCTGTCGAGCAGGGCGCTCTGCGCGTCGCTGCGCGTGGCCAGATCCTGCGCGGTGCGCGTCAGCATCTGGCTGATGTCCTGCTGGCGGGCGGCGGCTTGCGCGCCGGCCTGTTCCCATTCCTGGCCGAGCTTGTCGGCGACCGCGCCGAGCGTGCCGGCCCAGGCGGCCAGGCGCTGTTCGTCGCGCGCGGCCAGGGCGGCCTGCAGGTCGGCGTGGGACTGGTCCAGGGTGCGCAGCAGCGCGGCCGAATGCTGTTCGAAGGTCGCGGCGGCGGCGGCCAGGGCCGCGCGGTTGTCGTCCGCCAGCTTGTCGCTGACCTGCGACTGGCGCGCCAGGGCCTCGTGCCATTGCGCCGAGACGTTGCCGGCAGCGGTTTCCAGGCGGGTCGAGACGTTCTCGAGCAGGCCGGCCTGGGCCTGCGCGTGCGCGGTCAGGTCCTGTGCGCTGAGGGCCAGGGCCTGGTTGATTTCCAGCTGGCGTTCGGCGGCCTGCGCGCCGGCCTGCTGCCATTCCTCGCGCAGGGTGGCGGACAGCGCGCCCAGCGTGTCGGTCCAGGCGGCCAGGCGTTGCTGGTCGCGCGAGGCCAGGTCGGATTGCAGCGCCGCGTGCGAGGCGTTCAGCGTGCGCAGCAGCGACGCCGAATGCTGTTCGAAGCTGGCGGCGGCGGCCGTCAGGGCCTGCAGGTTGTCGCCGGCCAGTTTCTCGCTGGCGCGTTCCTGGCGGCTCAGCGCCACGTTCCAGGCTTCGGACATGCTGCCCGAGGACGCCTCCAGGCGTTCGGACACGCTGTCCAGCAGACTGGCCGAGCGTTGCTCGAAGGTCTGCGCGAAGCGGTCGAGCGAGCCGCGCAGGTCCTCTGCCAGGGTTTCGCTGGCGCGCTGCTGGCCGGCCAGGGCCTGGTTCCAGATGCCGGCGACGTTGGCGGTGGCGGCCTGCAGGCCGGCGGTCATGCCGTCCAGCTGGCGTTGCACCGCCTGTGTGACGGTGTCGTGCAGCGTGGCGGTCTCGCGCGACAGGCCGGCCATGGTGGCTTCGACCGCGGGTTGCAGCGCCGCGCCGGCCGAGCGGGCGCTTTCGGCCACGCTTTCCTTCATCGACTGTTCCATCGCCGCGGCCAGGCGCGCGTAGGCCGCCTCGGCCTTGCCCTGGAAGGCGTCCTGGCTGGCGAGCTGGCGCTCGTTCAGCGTGTGGTTCTGCTGTTCCAGGTTGCGCATCATGGCGTCCAGGCGGTCGACCAGCGCGGGCATGGCCTCCGCCTGCCGTTGCAGCACTTCGGCCTGGCGTTGCAGCAGCTTGAAGCTTTCTTCGCGCTGATGGCCCTGGGTGTAGAGGCGCAGCGTGGTCGCGGCCTTGGCGTCGAGCCCTTGCGCGGCCTGGATCCGGTCGCGGCGGCACAGCGCCGCCAGCAGGCCCAGCATGGCCGAGGTGGCGACGCCGGCGATCGAGGTGCCGAAGGCAAAGCCCAGGCCCTTGACGGGCGCGGCTAGCGAGGCGCGGATCGCGGCCAGGTCGGTGGCGCTTTCGAGCGCGGCGCCGGTGCCGCGCAGCGTCACCACCATGCCCAGGAAGGTGCCGAGCATGCCCAGCAGCACCAGCAGGCCGACCAGGTAGGGCGCCAACGCCGGGCCGGGCAGGCCCACGCGTTCGCCCTCGATGCGCAGCCGCACCGGGTTGCGCAGCGCGGCGGGCAGTTGTTCGAGCCAGCCGGCGAGGCTGGCGGGCGCTTCCGACAGGTTGCCGACCGCGCGTCTCAGGGACGCGGTGGCTTGTTGATAGCGCAGCAATTCGAGCGCGCCGGCCACGTAGCAGGCGCCGATCAGCAGCGTGACGGCCAGGGCCAGGGGATTGGTGCCCGCGTAGCCCGCGCCGATCCAGCCGGCCACGGCCAGGCCGCTGAGGAAAACAACGATATTGATCAGATACTTGGACATAGTGTCCCGGTTAGCTGGTGCGAAGGGTGGCAAGCAGCCCTTCCACCGGTTGTAAACGAACATCCAGTTCGGCCAGCAGCACGCTGCGCATGTCTTTGCGGAACGTTTCCAGCCAGGCGCCCGGCGTGGGCGCGGGTAAAGCGGGTGGCGGCACGCCGACGTCGGTCGACGCTGGCGCGTTGGCATCGACCTGCGCGGCGCTGTCGGGCGCGGCCTGGGCATCGTCCCGCGCGCCGGCTTCGGCCTGCGCCTCGGGGTCGGCCGCCGCCGCGGCGTCGACCTCGGCCTGCGCCTGCGCGGCGGCCTGGGCCGCTGCTTCCAGCGCGGCCTGCTCGGCCAGCCGCAGCCGGTCGAAATGGCCCTGCAGCAACTTCGGGATCGCGCCCAGCAGCGTCCGCTCGCGCGGCAGCAGGGCGCGGTCCATGATGGCGTCCACCACCGCCAATCGCGTCATTTCCGGCGTCCTGGCCGCGACCATGCCGCGCAGGCGGCTGCGCAGATTGCCGATGCTGGTCTCCATCGTGTGCTGCAACGACAGATAGCGCTGACGGAAATTCGAGTAATCGGCGTCGCCGGCCTGCAGCGCCGCCACCTTGGCGGACACTTGCCCCGGCATCTGCCGCTTGGCGGCCGTGGCCGCGGTGTCGCTGGCGATGGCATCGGCCAGCGTGGTCCGGACGCGCTCGCACTCGCGCTCCTCGGCGCTGCTGAACTGGCGCGCGCCCGGCGCGATCGCCGGCGGGCGGTTGTTCAGGGCGGCGGACAGGGCAATCGCGTCGGTCCAGCCGAGCCATTGGCTCAGATGATCCGACAACGGCTGCCGGGATTCCGGCGCGTCGACATCCGTCAGGCGAGTCAGCAAGCGAATGAGCGTCGGGCCGCTTAAACCTGTGCGCTGTGGGGCTTGCAACATACCACCAGAGTCAAAAAGGGGGGAGTTTACACGCTGGCGGGGCCCCGCTGGGCCCGGAAACGGGGGGGGGCGCGATTGTGGCTGCAACAATTTGTCAGGACGACCCGCCGGCGCGGTTCGCCGGGGAGCGCGGGGCGTCGGCGCCGCGGCGTCGGATCCGGCTGATATCGGCCCGAAAAAAAGCCCGCCCGCCGGGGGCGGCCGGCGGGCGTCGCGGGCGGGAAGGTCAGGCGCTGGCGCGCGGCCGGCGCACGGCGCGCAGGCGGCCGCTGGTGGCGCCGCCGCAATAGAGCACGTCGCCGCCGTCCGATTCCAGGCCGGACACGTAGACGCCCGGCGGCATCGCCAATCGTTCCAGCACCTCGCCGTTGGCCGGATCGACCCGGCGCAGCTCGCTGGCGTCGTCTTCCCAGGTGCCGTGCCACAGGTTGCCGTCGACCCAGGTGACGCCGGTCACGTAGCGGTCGGACTCGATGGTGCGCAGGATGGCGCCGGTGGCGGGATCGACCTGGTGGATCTTGCGGTCCTTGTAGCGCGCGATCCAGAGCATGCCTTCGGCCCAGGTCATGCCCGAATTGCCGCCGCCTTCGGGCGCCGGCACGGTGGCCAGCACGCGGCCCGAGGCCGGGTCGATCTTCTGGATGATGTTGTCGGCCAGCTGGTACAGGTGCTTGCCGTCGAACGCGGTGCCGGCGCGGGCGGTGACGTCGATCGTGCGCACCACGTCGCCGCTGGCCGGGTCCAGGGCGTGCAGCTTGTCGCCCACGGCGATCCAGACGCGGCTGCCGTCGTAAGACACGCCGTGCACGTCGGTGACGCCGGGGAAGGGGCCGTATTCACGGAGGATTTCTGCGGGCTTGGATTTCATGACGATGTCCTTGTTCAGGGGGATGACGTCTCCATGCTAGGCATTCGCCAGCGGAACCGGGAGTAACAATGTCGTCGCGAAACCGGGCAGCGGCGGCGTGATCCAGCGCCGCGCCCGGCCGCGGCCGATCGCCTGGGCGCGGCCGGCGGCGGCCAGCGCGTCCAGGGCGCGCTGCACCTGGCGCTGGCTGGCGCCGGTGGCCAGCGCCAGGGCCGAACTGGACCAGGCTTCGCCGTCGGCCAGCAGCGCCAGCACGGCGGCGTGGCGGTCTTGCACGGGCGGCGCCAGCACCGCGACGGCGCCGGCCGCCGGCGCCAGCGCGAAGCCCAGCCGCGTCGCGCGGATGCCGGCCAGTGTTCCCAGCGCCGTCCGCAACCGGCCGATTTCCACCCGCAACCGCGCGCGGTGCGTGTCGTCCGGATGTCGGGCGCGGAAGGCCTGCGCGATCAAGGCGTCGCGCGGCGCGTCGCCCGGCCACGCCTGGCCCAGCGCCTGCGCCAGGGTGAACAGGACCGGGCGGCTGGCCAGCGCCAGGCTGTGGCCCGCGCCGTGCACGGCATAGCGGCAGGCGTCGATCACCAGCGTGTCGGACGCCAGCAGCGTTTCCACCTCGTCCAGGCGCAGCGCGCGGATTTCGCCCGCGTGGTGCAGTTGCGCCGCCGGCGTCTCCAGCGCCAGCGCCGCCTGGCGCACTTCGGCCTGCAGGGCGGGAATGGCCGCCGCCTGCGCGGCGTGCGCGGCCCGCGCCAGGGCGGCGCGGGCGGTGGCGGCCTGTACCCGGCGAAGCGCGATGCCGGCCAGGGCCAGCTCGTGCACCGCCCGCAAGGCCGGCGGGAAGGGCGCGGGGTCCAGTCCCGACAGCACTTGCTCGGCCTGTTCCAGGCGTCCCATCAGGATCAGGCGGCGCCCGGCCAGGTAGCCGGCATAGGCCGCATTGCGCCGGTCGCCATGCTGTTCGAGCGCGGCGCGGGCGGCCTCGAGCGCCGCCGTCGGCCAGCCCAGGTCGCGCGAGGCCAGCGCGATCTCGGCCTCGGCCACCACGCAGCGGGCGCGCGCCACCGGATCCCTGGCGCCGAACGCGCGGGCGGCGCGGCGCACCAGCGGCCGGGCGCGTTCAAAGTCGCCCAACTGCGCCAGCGCGATGCCGCGCAGCGCCAGGGCCGGCGCATCGTCGCGCAAGGCCACCCGGCCCAGCGCGGCCAGCGGGTCGCCGGCAGCCAGCGCGCGGGCCGCGGCCTGGATCAGTCCGTCCATGAGGATGCCGTCATCACCGCCGCTCCGGTTCGTGGATATCGCCAATCTACCACCGGCGCGGCGGCAGGGGACTTCGTCCGCGATTGGGGCTGGCGGCTCGCCGTGGGCGCGACGGCGCCGGTTTCTCGGACCCGTTCCTATCGTCTGCCGGCAGGGCGTTGGCTAAGTTGGGCGGGCAATCACGCATTGCGAAACACCCGCCACCCCGCGCCAGGCCCCAGGCACCTCCGGCCGACGCGTTCGTCCTGTCTTCGGTCTGTTCCCGCTCATGTATGTCCTGAAAGTCTTTCACTGGAAAACCACGCCCGGGAAACTCCGGTTCCATCAATTGATCCCTATCTACGGCGCCGCCCCTTCATCGCAAGGCAAGGGCAAGCAGCATGCGTCGGCCGCGGATCCGCATGTGCATCCGGCGGATGCCACGCCCAAGTAGAATCCGAGCAGTCCTTTCCAGAAAGCATCCAAGATGAGCGAGCACTTTTCCGCCGACGAAATCCAGAACCTCCGACAGCACGGCATCGCCCTGTTCGCCGACCGCGTCCTCATCGCGGTCCAGCCGCCGATGAGCGAGACTCGCATCGCCGAGATCGAAGCGATCTGCGCCGGCCCCTTGCCCGAGGCGCTGCGCGACTTGTGGCGCCTGACCGCCGGCGGTGAACTGGCTTACGACCTGCATGCACAGATGGACGGCAACGAAGAGGCCCTCAGCTGGTCCGAGTTGTTCTATGACGGCAGCGACCAATACCGCGACCTGGCGGGCTGGATCGAACACGAGCAGGAATGCGCCGAAGAGGCCGCCGAGGAAAGCGGCGAGGCCTGGGACGGCAAGCTGCGCTATCTGCCGATCGGCGGCTTTGAATACTGCGATCGCATCTATGTGCAGGTGGGGCCGGGCGGCCACGCTGGCGGCATCGTGGCCTGGAAGCAGGGCCTGCCGGGCTGGACCCATACATTGCAGCAGGACGGCATCGCGACGATCGCGGCCGATCTGCGCGGCGCGTTTGCCGAGCTGCGCCTGGAGGAAGACCCCGAGGACCCCGACAGCACGGGCGTGCGCGTGCTGGAGTATCTGGACGAGCGAGTGGCGGATCATGGCATGCCGCAGGCGTTGGCGGACAAGCTGACGGCGTTCTACCGGCGCGCGTTGGTGGATTGGCGCGGGCCGTTGGCGGCCGGGACGCTGGGGCAGTCGCCGCGGTTGGCCAATCTGGCCTTGCGGCATGCGCTGGCCAACGATGACGGCGCCCTGGTCGCGCAATTGGCCACGCAGGGCATGGACTTCGGCCAGCCGTTGCGTGGCAGCGCCACGGCGCTGGATGTGGCGTTGATGCAGCACGCCTACGCGGCGGCGCAGGCGTTGCTGCGGGCCGGTGCGCCGGTCAGCGCGGACGCGTTGCACCGATTCGATCGTCAGCCGCCCGCCGAATTGGTGGCGCAGTTGCTGGCGCGCGGCGCGCGGGCCGACGGCCTCGGCGTGGCGCGTTGCGTGGCTTGTGGCGCGCCGGATGTCGCGCGCCAGGTCGTCGCCGTCGCAGGCGAAGGCATCGCGGCCGCGTATGCCGAGGCGCGCGACGCCATGCTGACGCGCTACGAGGAAGACCTGCGCCGCGTGCGCGCGGGCAAGCTGGGCCACTACCTGGGTGCGGACGGCTTGGCCGAGCGGGTCGCGAACCTGCGCGCGTTCGTGCTTTGAGTCCGTCGCGCGTCGTGGTTCCCTAGCGCACGCTGTCCCGCCAAGTCGCTTCGGACGAACCCAACGCGCTCGCCGGATAATCCCACGACTCCGGCGTGCCCTCGATCCGCATCGGCGGCCTGACGCGCCGGGCCGGGCCCCACGAGGTTTCCTCGATCGCCGCGGACCAGTCGGCTGCCGTTTCCGCGGCCAATGCCGGCCCGCCTTCCAGCATTCCGCGATGCGCCACCAGCAGCTTGGCGGTGCGGGCCAATGAGGCGCGGGCGCTGCCGCCCGCGCCCGTGGCCAGCCGCTCGGTCAGGCCGCGCAGGGCGGCCGTGGCCATCAGGTAGCCGGTGGCGTGGTCGATGGCCTGGCAGGGCAGCGGCACCGGCCGGTCGGCGCCCTTGGCGCGCATGCCGGCATCGGCGATGCCGGTGCTCATCTGCACCAGGCTGTCGAATCCGCGGCGTCCCTGCCACGGACCGCTCCAGCCATACGCGTCGAGCGACACGTCGATCAGCGCCGGGTTGAGCTGGCGGCGGCGTTCGGCGTCCAGGCCCAGGCGGGCCAGGGCGTCGGCGCGATAGCCGTGGATCATCACGTCGGCCTGGCTCAGCAGGCGTTCGAGCGTGGCCAGATCCGCAGCGGATTTCAGGTCCAGGCGCGCGCAGCGCTTGCCCAGCACGACTTCGGGCACGGTGCCGGGCTCCTCCCAGCCGGGCGGGTCGATGCGCAGCACGTCGGCGCCATAGCCGGCGAGGAAGCGGGTGGCGACGGGTCCGGCCAGGATGCGGGTCAGGTCCAGCACGCGCAGGCCTTGCAGCGGGCGTTGGCGCGTCGGGCGCCAGTCCGGACGGGCGCTGGCGGGCGCGGCGGCGCGATGCAGCAGCGGTTCGGCGCCGACGCTGCGGCCTTGCGGGTGCCGGGCCCAGGCGTCCAGGTCGCGCATGGCGGCGGCGCAGCCGTTGCGTTCGACCACGGCCGCTTCCAGTTCGTCGGCGCGCCAGCGCGAGACGGCCTGGGCGACCGCGTCGCGGTCGGCCGCCACGCCCAGGACCGCGAGGGCGGCGTCGCGATGGTGCGGCGCGTTGGTGTGCAGGCGGATCCAGCCGTCGCTGGCGCGGTAGTCGCCGGCCACGGCATCCCACAGTGGCGGGGCGTCCCGGCCGATGGGACGCAGCGTGGTGCCGAACCAGATCGAGGCCAGGCGCCGGTCGACGCTGATGGCGCCGGGGGCGCCTGGGGTGCCCGACCCGGCGGCGGCGAATTCGGCCAGGGCCAGGCCGGCCGCGCCGATGGCGGCGGTGGCGAACTCGGTGACGGCGAAGGCCGAGGGCAGCGCCCCATGGCCGGTGACGCCGACCCGGGACAGATGGGCGGGATCGCCGCCGGCCGCCAGCCAGAATTGCCGCAGATAGTCGGCGGTGGCGGGGCAGGGGGCGGAGGGGTGGTCGGGGACGGACATGGCGGACTTCCTTGAAGGCGGGCAATGTCGTCAGGATTATTCTTATGGAATTAATTGTCAATATTGATTAAGTTAATCAATATTATCGATATCCGCGCTTGCGCTTCTACTCATGCCGAACTACCTGACTTCCGCCGCCGCGGCCGCCCGCCTGGGGGTGTCGCGCCAGACCCTGTACGCCTACGTGAGCCGCGGGCTGCTGCATGCCGAAGCCGGCGCCACGCCGCGTGAAAGCCGTTATCTGGCCGAGGATGTCGAGCGCCTGGCGGCGCAGCGCACGCGCGGCCGCAAGCCGAAGGAGGTGGCCAAGGCGACGCTGAACTGGGGGCTGCCGGTGCTGGAGTCCGCCATCACGCTGATCGAGGACGGGCAGCTGTTCTATCGCGGGCAGAACGCGGTGGCGCTGGCCGGGGCGCGCTCGGTGGAGGCGGTGGCGGCGCACCTGTGGCAATGCGACGAGGCGATGGCGTTCGGCGCTGCCGCGCCGGCGCTGCCGCCGGACATGGCGGCCTTGTTCGCGCGGTA
Organism: Achromobacter sp. 2789STDY5608615; assembly: GCF_001298995.1. Taxonomy (NCBI): domain Bacteria; kingdom Pseudomonadati; phylum Pseudomonadota; class Betaproteobacteria; order Burkholderiales; family Alcaligenaceae; genus Achromobacter; species Achromobacter sp. 2789STDY5608615. The sequence continues at coordinate 28,845 of NZ_CYTY01000018.1, read as the reverse complement.
TCGCGGCCAGCGCGCCGAGGCCGCGCTGTTGCCCTTGTTCACGGCGGCCAGCGACGATGACGCGACCGCGTTGTGGCAGCGCTCGACGCAGCGCCAGGCGCAGGGGTGCGGCGCCCTGGTGCGCACGCTGGCGGCCTGCCTGTTGCAGGCCGCGCCGGACGATGCGCCGATCCACGCGCAATGCGCCCGCGCCTGGGGCGTGGACGCGGCCGGCGCGGACCTGATCCGGATGGCGTTGGTGCTGTGCGCCGACCATGAATTGAACGCCTCCAGTTTCACCGCGCGCTGTATCGCGTCCACCGGCGCCAGCCTGCGCGCGGGAATCGTCGGCGGCCTGGCGGCGCTGACGGGCGGGCGCCACGGCGGCACCACGGCGCGTGGCGAGGCGATGTGGGACGAGCTCGAGCGCGGCGATGCCGACGCGGATGGCGGCCGGCGGCTGGCGCGCGGCCTGCGCGAGCGGCTGGCGCGGGGGGAAGACCTGCCGGGTTTCGGACATCACCTCTATCCCGCCGGCGACCCGCGCGCCAGCGCCTTGCTGGCGAGGATATTGCCGCGGCGTCCCGACTGGCAGGCGCTGGTCGAACAGGCCTTCGATCTGGTCGGGCAGCGGCCGTCGGTGGATTTCGCGCTGGTGGCGGTGCGCCGCCATCTCGGCCTGCCACCGGGAGCGGCGTTCGGGCTGTTCGCGCTGGGGCGCTCCATCGGCTGGCTGGCGCACGGGCTGGAGCAGCGCGGCAGCCAGGATGTGATCCGGCCGCGCGCGGCCTATACCGGCGTGCATCCCGACGCGGCTTGACCGAGGCCGCCGGCGCTGACGCGGCGTGCTGTCGTGTCAGCGTCGCCGGACGCAACCCGGCCCGGCGCGCGCCGCGGGCGTCAGGCCTGGGACAGGGTGACCTGGCCGAACGTCATCCAGACGTAGGCGGTTTCCGAGGCCTGGGCGCGGTAGGAGCCGCTGGCCTCGCCCAGCCGCATGGCGACGGCGGTGAATTCCCAGGCCTGGGCGTCGTCGCAGGGCACCTTGCGGTGGGTGTACGCCTCCAGGCCATGGGCCTGGCCGAAGGCCAGCGCCAGCTGGGCGTGTTCGGCCAGCTCGGCCGGCACCGACGGGTGGTCCCAGCCCCACAGGAAGCTGCCGTCCTCGCTGTTGGACGTGCCGACGATCTGCACCGGCGCGTGGGCGGTGATGCCGCCGGGCAGCTGGAACACGATCAGGCCGCTGTCCATGTCCACGGACCATTGCTCGGCCTCGTCCAGGTGCCAGGTGGCGCAGTGCGCCGAGGTGGCGGCCCGCATGCCTTCCAGGCTCTGGGCGATGTAGGCGGAAACGTCGAAGGGCTGGGTGGTGTCGGACATGCGGGGCTTCGCGGGTGATGGAAAGTCGATAGCGTACCTCCAAAGCGAGGCGGCCCGGGGCCTCACCCGCCGGGCGGTCGGCCCAGCACGTAGACGCGGGTGTCGCGGCCGTAGTGCGTTTCGATGGCGCGGAAGGCGAAGCCCAGCTTGTCCAGCACGCGCTGCGAGCCCAGGTTGTCAGGCCACGTGACGGCCAGCAGCTCCGCGCTGTCGAGCGCGCGCCAGGCGTAGTCGCAGAGCTGGCGCGCGGCCTGGGTGGCGTAGCCGCGGCCCCAGGCCGATCGTTGCAGGCGGTAGGCCAGTTGCAACGCGCCGGTGTCCTCCAGCCGTGTCAGGCTGATCCAGCCCACCGCCACGCCGTCGGGATCGACCACCGCCCAGTGGCCGATGTCATCCGGCGGCGTCTTCAACCAGTCCAGCAGTTCCTGGCGGCGCGCCTGCGTGGCGGGCTTGACGCCGGTGCTGTGGCGCATGACCTCGGGGTCGGCTTCGAGCGCCAGGATCATGGGCACGTCGTCCGCGCGCAGGCGGCGCAGGGTGACGCTCGGGGTGGCCGGGGCGGTGTGCATCGGGGCGGCGCTCAGTACGTCAGCGGGGCGCCGGTCACGACCTCATACAGGAACCGGTCCAGCCGTTCGGTCTGGCCGTCGGGCCGGTCGAAGAAGGGCGCTTTCTCCAGGGCCGGCAGCGTCGTTTCCAGGTAGGCGTGGATCAAGGGGAAGCGCGGGCCGTGCTCGGCCTCGCCGGCCTGCATCTTGATGGCCAGCAAGGCGTTGATCTCGTCGCGCAGCGCGGGGTCGGTGACCATGGCATCGGCCAGGTCGGCAAAGCGCATCGGGGGGATGCCGCGGCCGCTGTCGATCCATTGCGCGGCCAGCACGGGACGCAGCACGTACAGGTATTTCTTGAGCCGCACGGTGTCGCCCTGCAGCGACTCGCGAAAGTTGCGGCCGGCCATGGCGACATAATGCCAACGGCCCTTGATGTGCGAGAAATACTCGCTGCGGAAGTGCCGCAGCCAGGCGCTGGCGGCGTCGTCCTGGCGGTACAGCACGGGGGAGTCCAGCCATTCGAACAGGGTGGGGTTGGAGCCGCGCAGCAGTTGCAGCGCCTTGCGCAATTCCCAGCCGGACACGTCCAGTTCGTCGTCGATCGGCAGCTCGATCACGTCGCGCTGCGGCGCCACCCGCAGGTACCAGTCCAGCTTGTGCACATACAGGAAGCGCACGTCGTAGTCGCTGTCGGGCGAGGCGAAGCCCCAGCCGCGGCTGCCGGACTCGCAGGCGAGCAGGACGCGCACGTCGTGGCGCTGTTCGATGTGTTCCAGGGTCGCCATGACGCGTTCGCGGATGGCCGGATCGATGGGATGGGCGTGCAGGATCGAGGTCATGCTTTGGATGCTAGCACTTCGCCAGGCGGGTGCGCGAGGCGCGCGAATGCGTGGCGCGTTGTCGTTGCCGGCGCGTTTGCCCATTATGATTAGCTGCCTTATCATATGCCGCCATATCAACTGCCGGACCCGCCATGCCAACTGCCATTCCCGCCATGCTGGAACCCAAGCACCATGCGCTGCTGGACGAGGCCGCCCGCCGCGGGCTGGCCTCGTCCGACGGCATCCAGCTGTGCTTTCAGGTGCTGGCCCTGGCCGGCGCCATCGACCGCGACTGCGCCGCGCGCCTGGCGCCGCGGCAGTTGTCGGAAGGCAAGTTCGTGCTGCTGTTCCTGCTGCACGGACAGGCGGGTGGGCTGTCGCCGCACGAACTGGCGGCGCGCGCGGGCGTGACCCGCGCCACGGTGACCGGTCTGCTCGACGGACTGGAGCGCGATGGGTTCGCGCTGCGCCAGCCGGGCCAGGACGACCGGCGCCGGATCACGGTGACGCTCACGCCCAAGGGCAGGACGGTGGCGGCGCGGCTGTTCAAGGAACATGCACAGTGGATCGGCGCGCTGTTCGACACCTTGTCGCAGGCCGAGCGGCGCCAGCTCGGCGACCTGCTGGCGAAGGTGTGGCGCGGCACCGACAGCGGACGTGCCGCACTGGCGGGAGAGACACCGTGACGGCCGCCCGCCGCGGCGTCAAGGACATCGGCGCGGGCCGCCTGGCGCAACTGAACGCGGGCGCGCCGGCCGCGCACCTGACCGAGTGCCTGGCGGTGGACTTTGCCTTGCTGATGCAGGCGCTGGCGCCCGAGGTCGGCGCCGATGGCATCGCCGCGATGCGGGCCGCGGCGGCGCTGGGCATCTCCAAGCGCATGGCGGTGGCGGCGCGTATCCTGCATGAAGGGCTGGGTCCGGCCGGCTTCACGCGGATGGCGGCGCAGGCGTCGGACACCGCGCGGGGCTGGGCCTGCTTCATGATCGGGGCGGCGCCGGACCTGTCGCTGGCGCAGCGCCTGGCGCGCATCCGGCCGCTGGCCGACGATGCGCATTTCGGGGTGCGCGAATGGGCCTGGCTGGCCGTGCGGCCGGCGCTGGCGGCCGACCTGGACGCGGCAATCACGCAGCTGCAAGCGTGGACGACGCTGCCGTCCGAGCGCTTGCGCCGCTTTGCCAGCGAGTCGTTGCGGCCGCGCGGCGTCTGGTGCGCGCACATCGCCGCGCTCAAGGCGGACCCGGGGCGGGCGTTGCCGCTGCTGGAGCCGATGCGCGCCGATGCGGCGGTCTACGTGCAGGATTCGGTGGCGAACTGGTTGAACGACGCCAGCAAGGACCAGCCGGACTGGGTCAGGCGGGTGTGTGCGCGTTGGCTGACGCACAGCCCGGTCGCGGCGACGCAGCGCATCTGCCAGCGGGCGCTGCGCACCATCGGGGCGTAACGCGCCGCTGCCGTTTGCGATCACCAGCCGGCCGCGTGCCGCTCAACCCCGCGCTTCGGCCGCCAGCGCGGCCTGCACGGCGGGGCGGGATTCGATCCGGCGCTGGAATGCCTCCAGGGCAGGCCAGCGCGCCAGGTCCACGTCAAGCTGCGGCGCCCAGCGCAGCACCGCGTACAGGTAGATATCGGCCAAGCCATAGCGGTCCTGCACCAGGGCCTGTCGCTCGCGCAACGCGGTGGCGACATGTTCCAGGCGTTTTTCCAGCCGCGCCTGCCACCACGCGCGCGCCGCCTCGGGCAGGTCGCGATTGAACAGCGGGCCGAAGCCGCCGTGGATTTCCGCCGAGATGAAGTTCAGCCATTCGTGCAATTGGCTACGGGCCCAGCTGCCGGCGGGCGGGGCCAGCCCGGCTTCGGGCCGCAGGTCGGCCAGGTACTGGCTGATGGCGGGGCCTTCGGTCAGCACCTGGCCGCCGTCGATTTCCAGCGCGGCCACGTAGCCCTTGGGATTGATGGCCAGGAAGTCGCGGCCGTCGGCGGTGCGCTTGCTGCGGTTGTCGACCCGCACCAGGTCGAACGGCAGGTCGAGTTCGCGCAACACGATATGGGGCGACAGCGAGCAGGTGCCGGGAGCGTAATAGAGTTTCATGCGGAATGTCCGGGGGATGTCCTGATTGGGACGGGGAGGCCCAGGATCAACCGATTCCGAATATTCATAAAATTACTTCTTCATAAATGAGAAATAAGTAGTTGTGATGGCTGATTCACACCCTCGATGTCAGCCATCCGTCGCCGGCACGGCGATAGACCATTGGCGGGGTCCGAAGTGGGTGTCGAAACGGGACAGGAACGATTGGCCCAGCAAGCCGTCGATGCCAGGACCGAACGCGGATTCGGCGCCGGCCTGGACCACGACCGGAACCTGGTTGGCGGCGACCTGACGGATCCGGATGCGTTTGGCCATGCCGGTGTGCACGTCGGTGTTGCCGTTGGCCGTCTGTACCGCGATCCTGCGGCCCCCGAGATAGTCGATGCCCGCACGCTCGGCAAAGGCGCGGGTGATGGCAACCACGCTGGCGCCGGTGTCGACGATGAACGTGCCTTTCTTGCCATTGACTTCGACCGAGGCCAGGATGACCTGATCGGGTTTGCGGGCGAACGTATCCTTGCCCGAGGCATAGGAGGTGGGGCAGTCCCGCTGGCGCTCGTACTCAGCGACGAGCCGCTTGCCCTGCGGGTTTTGCGTGCGCGAGGGATCCAGCGACATCCACATGCGCACCGTGCTTGCCGCTTCGCAATGGCGCCCGAGCCTGGCCTGCGCTTGGGCGGTCTCGGTGAACACGCCGGAGGCCAGCCGTCGTGGATTGGGCGACAGGGCAATCACTTCCAGGTAGTCGGCCAGCGCCTGTTCGTATTGCTGAGTCTGGCTGTATGCCTGCGCCCGCGTATAGCGCATGCGCGTGTCGGCGGGATGGTCTGCGATCAGGCGGTTGGAAATGGCGATGGCCTGGGGGTAGTCCCGGATCACGAGCAGATCGCCCACGGCGGACAGCAGGAAGCCGTCGGCATTGCCGCATTCGTCGGCGAACGTGATCAACGCCTGGGCCGCCTCCTTGCGGTAACCCATGGCCTTGAGCTGCGGCGCCAGGGCACCCATGGCCTGACTGTTGCACGGCGTGGTGGCCAGCTGCCGCAGGGCCCGCTGGATCTCGGCCTTGGCCAGGTCGCCGCGCGCGATGCCTTGCATGCCCAGCCGTTCGAGCGGGGCGCGCAGCGGGTCCGGCGCATTCGTGGATTGCGCCGTCGGGGCGACGGGGGTGGAGGAATCACAACCCGTTGCGATCACGGCCGAGGCGATGAGGGCGAAGCGCACCGCTTGGAGCAAGGCGGACCGGTCGAGCGGCATTTCCAGTGTTCCATTGATGATCGGGCAAGAGCGGAAGTTTAGGGAAACGTCATAGCGTTTTGATGACTTCGTGCGGACGCAGGCCAAAAGACAGACCCGTGGCGACGTTGCGGTCGGCGCGGCGGTCATCACGGTAGATTCAGGGGGGGGCGGGCGAGTGTCGGTAGAATTTCCGGTTTCGAGACGATCCGTTATCTTTTCCCTGCCATGATGAACCTGATCCATTGGCGCTTGCTGCTGGCGGTGGTGGACGCCGGCAACATCACCCATGCCGCCAAGCAGGTGGGCATGACGCAGTCGGGCGCCAGCCAGGCCATCGCGCAGCTGGAACACCATCTGGGCGCGCCGCTGTTCACCCGTGAACGGCGCCAGAGCGTACCCACCGCGCTGGGGCTGCGGGTGGCGCACGAGGCGCGCGCCATGCTGGCCGCGCACGGCCGCATCCGGGCCTTGGGGCGTGAGGCGTCCGGCGCGCCGGGCGGGGTGTTGCGGCTGGCCAGTTTCCCGATGGTGTTCTCGACTATCCTGCCGCCGGTGTTGCGGCGCTTTCGCCAATTGCATCCGGCCATCGAGGTGGTGCCGCTGGAAGCCAGCGACAGCGAGATCGAGACCTTGCTGGCGGCGGGCACGGTGGACGTGGGGGTGGTGCTCAATCCGCCCGCGCGCCGCGGCGCCTGTCCGCTGGGCGAGGACGACTGGGTCGCGGTGCTGCCGGCCTCGCATCCGCTGGCGCGCGGCGCGTCGGTGGCGCTGGCGCAACTGGCGGCGCAGCCGTTCGTGCTGGCCACGGGCGGTTGCAACGTGCACGCGGCCAGTGTCGCGGCCGACGCCGGCCTGGCGCTGGCCGACGTGCGCGCCACGGTCATGGAATGGTCCAGCGCCTATGCGCTGGTGCGCGACAACGTCGGCGTGGCCCTGGTGCCCGAACTGACGTTGCCTGAGAACCGCCGTGGCCTGCGGGTGCTGCCCCTGGCGACGCCGGTGCGGCGGCGTTTCGCGCTGGCGGCGTCGCCGCAGGCCGCCGGCTTGCCGGCGGCGCTGGCCCTGTTCGAGATGTTGCGGCAGGATGACAGCCGGGCCTGAAGCCCGGGCGCCGGCCTGCGAGCGCCGTCATCGCGGCGACATCGGGCCGGCCTACGATCGGCGTCTTTTGGCAGAGGCGACATGATCATCCGCAACGCAGAAGCCGGCGACAGCGCCGATATCGTTGAACTGCTGGCCCAACTGGGCTATCCCGGCACCGCGGGCTTCGTGCCGGACAAGATCGAGCGCCTGCTGGGGCATCGCGACGCCGAACTGCTGGTGGCCGAGGACGGCGACCGGCTGCTCGGTTTCATCGGCCTGCATTTCATGGTGCAGCTGGCGCTGCCGGGCGATTTCTGCCGCATCACTTATTTCTGCGTCAGCGACGCGGCCCGCGGCAGCGGGGTGGGGCGGGCGCTGGAAGAGGCCGCCGCGGCCCTGGCGCTGGCCCGTGGCTGTGACCGCATCGAGGTGCATTGCCACGAGCGCCGCGTCGACGCGCACCGCTTCTATTACCGCCAGGGCTACGAAGAGTCGCCCAAGTACCTGATGAAGTCCTGCCGGCCCTGAGCGTTGGCGGCCGGCCATGGCGCCGGCGCGCCGCTGTCGTGTAGTCTTGCCCGTTCCAACGACAAGTCCAAAGGACGGGCATGGAAGAGACAACGCAAGACAAGCCGCTCGACTGGGCGGCGTTGGTCGATGAACTGAACCGGCTGCTGCGGCTGAAGACCACGGTCATCGGCATGAAGCTGTTCGAGGACGAGGCGGCGCTGGCCGGCGTGAAGGGGCTGCGGCGCCCCAAGGCCACGCATACCACCGACCAGATCGTCGGTATGGCGGCGCGGCTGGGCTGGACGGTGGGCATCACCGGCGACGACCTGGTCGGATCGCAATGCCGTGCCGTGATCGGCCTGGGACCGCAGGACGAGGCCTGGCGCAGCGGCAAGGAATACGTCGGCGTGTGGCATGCCACCGAGGCCGACGCGCGCGCCCGCCAGGAAGCCCTGTCCTGTGTGCCGGCGGGCAAGTACCGCGCCCTGGCGGTGTCGCCGCTGGTCTCGGGCCGGCTCGACCCGCCCGACATCTGCCTGATCTATGCGACGCCAGGGCAGATGATCATTCTGATCAACGGCCTGCAATGGAAAAACTACCGGCGCTTCGACTGGAGCGTGGTCGGCGAGACCGCCTGTGCCGACTCCTGGGGGCGGGCGCTGGCCACCGGCGAGCCCAGCCTGTCCTTGCCCTGTTACGCCGAGCGCCGCTACGGCGGCGTGCCCGACGAGGAAATGCTGATGGCGTTGCCGCCGCGCTATCTGCCCATGGCCATCGAAGGGATGAAGGCGTTGTCGGCCAATGGCCTGCGCTATCCGATTCCCCCGTATGGCATCCAGAACGACGTGCGCGCCGGCATGGGCGTGAGCTACGCGCAGCCGCCACGGGCTTGAGGCGGCCGAGCCAGCGCCGCCGCCAGCGCGCGCGCGGCCGGTCCCAGCGGCTGGTCGATGCGGTGCGCCAGGTAGACCTCGGTGGTCACCTGGCTGCCGCGCCCCAGGCTGGCGGTGGGCAGGCGCAGCAGCCGGCCCTCGGCCAGGTCGCGCTCGACCAGCCACAGCGGCAGCCGGCCCCAGCCGACGCCGGCCAGGATCAGCGCGTGCTTGGTGTCCTGGCCGCTGACGCGGCAGGTCTGCGGCGACAGCACCGCGAAGTCGCGGCCGGCGCTGAGGCTGGACGGATCGCTCTGCACCACCTGGATATGGTCGGCCAGGTCCGGGGCGGTCAGTGGCGGGCCGTCGGCGACGCGCGCGGCCAGGGCATGGCCGGCGCCCACCACCGCCACCATCTGCACCGAGGACAGCGCCTGGATCGCGATGCGCGGATGGCGGAAATGCTCGCCGGCGATGATGCCCAGCTGGTGGCTGCCGTCCAGCAGCGCGGCAATCGGTCCGCCCAGCGGCAGCACCGCGACGCGGCTGGCCACCGAGGGATAGATGGCGCGCAGGCGGTTCAGCGCGGCGCCGACCTGCGCGATGGGATAGAGGGTGTCCACCACCAGCGACAGTTCCAGTTCCACGCCTTCGCCCAGGCCCTGGGCGCGGGCGCGCAGGGCGTCGACCCGCAGCAGGATGTCGCGGGCGTTGGCCAGCAGTGCCTGGCCTGCCGGCGTCATGACCGGGCGATGGCCGCCACGGTCGAACAGGCGCACGCCCAGCTGGGTTTCCATGTTGGCGATGGCATGGCTGACAGCCGACTGCACCCGCGACAGCTGCTTGGCGGCGGCGCGGAAACTGCCGGTGTCGGCCACGGCGGCGAACACGCGTAGCTGGTCCAGGGTGAGGGCGTCTATCATCGTGCGTCCTGATCTATTTTTCAGATCGGTTCCATCAAAAGATTATCACTTATCAGAATCGGTTCCGGCCGGCATGCTGGCGGCATTGCAAGCGAGGAGAGGCGAGGATGGACAAGGTGGAAAGCGCGGCGCAGGCCGGCCAGCCGGCGGCGACGCGTTGGGGAGCGGTGCTGGCGATCGTGGGCGCCGGGGTGGTGGCGTCGCTGCAGGTGGGCAAGGTGATCATCGCGGCGCCGCTGTTGCGCCGCGACCTGGGGCTGGACCTGGCGTCGATCGGCACGCTGACGGCGGTGTTCTCGATCCTGGGCGTGCTGGGCGGCATCGCGGCGGGCGGCGTGATCGCGCGCTTCGGCGCGCGCCGCATGCTGCTGTGGGGCCTGGCGACGGTGGCCGCGGGCACGGCGGCGGGCGCGCTGGCGCCGGGCTATGGCGTGCTGCTGGCCTCGCGCGTGGTCGAGGGCCTGGGCTTCCTGCTGATCACGGTGGCCGGCCCGGCGGCGCTGCAGCGCCTGGTGCTGCCGTCCAGCCGCGACCTGGCCTTCGCGCTGTGGAGCTGCTACATGCCGGCGGGCATGGCCATCGCCATGCTGGCCTCGCAGGCCTTTGGCGACTGGCACGCCTACTGGTGGTGCGCCGGCGCGGCCGCCGTGATCGCGCTGGGCTGCATCGCCGCGCTGGCGCCGCCCACGCCGGCCGGCGCCGGCCTGTCATGGCGCGGGCTGCGGCAGGACACGACGGACACGCTGGGCGCGGCCGGTCCCATGCTGCTGGCGGCTTCGTTCACGCTCTACAGCCTGATGTTCTTCGCGCTGTTCACCTTCCTGCCGGTGCTGCTGATGGACAAGCTCGGGCTGCCGCTGGCCACCGCGGGGCTGTACAGCGCCGCGGCCAGCGCCGCCAACATCATCGGCAATCTGGGCGCGGGCGTGCTGCTGTCGCGCGGCTGGCGGCGCTCGACGCTGATCGCCTGCGCCAGCGTGGCGATGGGCGTGGTGGCGCTGCTGATCTTCCGCTCGGTGTTTCCGGCGATGCCGACCTTTCTGCTGTGCGTGCTGTTCTCGGCGGTGGGCGGGCTCATCCCGGCGACGCTGCTGGGCACCGCGCCGCTGGTGGCGCCGCGGCCGGCGTTGACGGCGGCCACGGTCGGGCTGGTGATGATGGGCAGCAACCTGGGGCAGGTGATCGGGCCCGTCACGGTGGGCGGGGTGATCGACCGCTATGGCTGGGCGCAGGCGTCGCTGATCGTGGCGGCCGCGGCGCTGGGCGGCCTGGCCGTCGCCTGGCGGTTGCGTCGACTGAACGGCGCGCGCCTGTAGCCGCCGCCGGGACCGGTGCGTCGATTGTCATGCGGACGGCCTATCATGGGGGCTCGCATCCCGTGGAGTCCCTATGCCTACGCCTGCCCCGCGCCTTGTCATCTTCGATTGTGACGGCGTCCTGATCGACAGCGAAATCATCGCCGCCCGCGCCCAGTCGCGCGCGCTGGCCGAACACGGCATCGCCATCACGCCGCAGGAAGCCGCGCGGCGTTTCGCCGGCATCCCCGACGCCGACATGTGGCAGACCCTGCAGGAAGAGAACGCGCGGCCGCTGCCGCCGGACTTCCCGCGCGAGTACGCCGACCGCTTGCAGGACACCTTCCGGCGGGAGCTGCGGGCGTTGCCTGGGGTGCTTGAGACCCTGGCGGCCTTGCGCCTGCGCGGCATCGAGTATTGCGTGGCCTCCAGCAGCACGCCGCCCAAGCTGGAGGCGGCGCTCAAGCTGGTGGGGCTGTGGGACGCGTTCGCGCCGCATGTGTTCAGCACGGCGCAGGTGGCGCATGGCAAGCCGGCGCCGGATGTGTTCCTGTTCGCCGCGCGGCAGATGCGCACGGCCATCCTGGAATGCGTGGTGGTCGAGGACAGCGTGCCGGGCGTGCGCGCCGCGCGGGCCGCGCGCATGCGGGCGGTGGGCTATATCGGCGCCTCGCACAACGGGCCGGACCAGCGCCAGCGCCTGCTGGACGAAGGCGCCTTCGAGGTCATCAGCGACCTGCAGCGCCTGTCGGAGATCATCTAGCCCGCGTCAGCGGCTCTTGGCGATCACGCCGGTCATGTACTCGTTCAGGTCGCGGAAGTCCTTGACCGTCCAGGCGTGCGGCGGCACCTTCACGCCATTCTCGCGCAGGGTCTTGGGAATCAGGTCGCCGTTGGGGCGCAGGATGACCGAGGACACGATGACGCCCGGATAGTCGATCAGCCGCTTCCTGAACGCGGCGGTGGTGAGATCCGGGGTGGGCGGATTGCTCTTCCTGGACAGGGGGCCGGTGCCCTTGATGTCCGCGCCGTGGCACATGGCGCAGCGTTGCTGGAAGAGATTCTTGCCGTTGAGGTTTTCGGCGTGGGCAAGCGGCGCTTGAAGCAGCGCGGAGAGGCCCAGCGCGGCGAAGCATGCTGTTCTTGTTTTCATGTACTCGTGTCGTCTCGATCGGCGTCCAGGGCGGGCGCTCCGGCGGCGCCAGGGCATGCCCGCTTCCTGCGTCGGCAGTCCAGCCAATCCGGATCCTGGGCGGCGCGAAAAAATGCGCCTCGCATTCTAGAGCCTGGCGGCGTCGGGCCGCTGAACGCAGGCCGCCGAGCCCGGGTCGCCGACCATCGACCGCCAACCATCGGCCGCCCGGCGTCGGCCGGTTGGCGGTCGACATGCCTCTAAGCGGGCAGCGGCTCGGGCTTGACCCGCACCGCGCTCAGCACGCCGATCATCAGCAGCGCGATGCCGGCCAGCGTCAGCGGCTGCGGCATGCTGCCGCGCAGGATGAAGGCGTAGGCCAGCGCCGCCAGCGTTTCGAACACGATCAGCTGCCCGACCAGCGCCGTCGGCAGGCGCTGGCTGGCTTCGTTCCAGCACAGCGTGCCGAGCCATGACGAGAACAGGCCGATGATGATCATCAGGCCCAGGAACACGTCGGGGCGCGGTCCCAGCGGCATGGCGAAGTCGCTGCCGGTGGCGGCCATGCCGGCCCACAGCAGGCCGTAGCCGGCCAGCGCCAGCGGCAGGGTGGCCACGCCCTGGGCGGTGGCCCAGGTGCGCGGGCTGCGGCCGGGATGGTTGCGCAACCAGTCGGCGTTGCGCAGCGGATACCAGGTCCAGCAGGCGACCGCGGCCAGCGCCAGCACCGCGCCGATGGCGTAGCGCGACAGGTCGGCGTCGGCCTCCTGGCGCAGCGCCTGCAGTTCCACCTGGTTGACGCAGCCGATGCCCAGCGCGATCAGCACCAGCGAGGGCGCCAGCCGCTTCCACGGCAGGCGGCCGTCGCGGCGCGCGTTGCGCAGGTTGGCGCAGATGGCGATCACCACCGGCAGGGTGCCGATGATCATGGTCGGCACCGGGCCGCCGGCGCGCTGGATGGCGCTGGCCAGGCACAGGTAGTACAGCAGGTTGCCGATGGCCGCCAGCTTGAGCGCCTCGATCCAGTCGGCGCGGCCGAGCTGGCGCAGCGCCTTGCGGTCCAGCCAGGCGAGCGGAATGGCGATCAGGCCGAACGCCAGGTAGCGCGCCACCGATTGCAGGGCGGCGGGGTATTCGGGCAGCAGCAAGGGGCCGACGAATACCAGCCCCCACATCAGTCCGGCCGCCAGGGCGTAAGAGGTTCCTGCCCACATAGCTGTGTTCCCATCGCGAAATTCAACAGATGGGCCAGTCTAGCGACGGCCGCGGCGGCCGGTCTTGTACCAGATTGCTGCGGCGCCGGAGCGGCGGTTCAGGCGCGCACTTGCTTCTGGTAGCGCGCCGGCGTGACGCCGTAGCGGCGGGTGAAGGCGCGGGTCAGGTGGGCCTGGTCGGTCAGGCCGGCGGCCAGCGCGGTCTGCGCTGGCGTCTCGCCCGCGGCCAGCAGCCGCTTGGCCTCGAACAGGCGCAGCGCCATCAATGTCTGCTGCGGCGTGGCGTGGTACTGCGCCTGGAAGCTGCGCAGGAAGTGGAACGGGCTGAGTCCGGCGACTTCGGCCAGTTCTTCGAGGGTGAGACGGCGCGCCAGGTGGGCGCGCAGGTAGTCGATGACGCGGCCGAAGCGCGCCGCGGCTTCGGGGCGCGGCGGCCGCGGCACGCGGGCATGGCGGCGGAACTCGGCCAGCAGCGCGTGCAGGGCGCTGTCGAACGCCAGCGGTTCACGCGCCTGCCACAGCGCGTCTAGCAGGGCGGTGACGCGTTGCGCGCTGGCGCTGTCGTGGCTGACCGCGCAGTCGAACCACCAATCGGCCTCGCCGGCCACCTGTTCGACCACGGCGGGGTCGATGTAGGCCATGCGGTAGCGCCAGCCGCCCTCGGTCTCGGCGCGGCCGGTGTGCAGTTCGTCGGGGTTCATCCGCACCACCGAGCCGGGCGGCGCCAGGTGCTCGGCGCCACGGTAGCGGAAGCGTTCCACCCCGGTCTCGATGGCGCCCAGGCCGAAGGCCTCGTGGGTGTGCGGCTCGAAGGCGTGGCGGATGATGTGGGCGCGGTATAGCTCGATGCCCGGCCGGTGCGCCGGGCGCCGGAATTCGGCGCGGTCATTGGGGTGGTCGAAGGCCTGCGGCACGCCCGCGATCAGCGGTTCGGGGCGCGCGTCGGGGGCGACAGGGACGCCGCCGGCGGAGGGCAGGAAAGAGGCCATGACGGAATTTAAGCACGTTCGGCGGCGCCGCGCCGGCCTATCCCGCCGCCCGCATGGCGGCGGCGCGCGCCAGCAGCATCTCGCGCTCGCGATCGTTGCGCGTCATGCCGGCGGCGCGCTCGAATTCCGCCAGCGCCTCGGCGTGACGGCCTAGCTTGGCCAGCAGGTCGCCGCGCACGCTGGGCAGCCAGTGATAGTTGGCCAGCGCCGGGTCGCGCGCCAGCGCGTCGGCCAGATCCAGTCCGGCCTGGGGCCCGAACGCCATGCCCACGGCCACCGCGCGGTTCAGTTCCACCACGGGCGACGGCATGGCCTGCGCCAGCGCTTCGTACAGCGCCACGATGCGCCGCCAGTCGGTGTCCCCGGCCTGCCGCGCCCGCGCATGGCAGGCGGCCAGGCCGGCCTGCAGGGCATACGGACCGCTGGCCCCGCCCAGGCTTTCGGCGCGTTCCAGCGCGGCCAGGCCGCGCCGGATCAGCAGCGAGTCCCAGCGGCCGCGATCCTGTTCCAGCAGCAGCACCGGGCGGCCCTCGGCGTCGCTGCGGGCATGCAGGCGCGAGGCCTGCAATTCCATCAGCGCCACCAGCCCGTGCACTTCGCTGTCGTCGGGCGCCAATTGCGCCAGGATGCGGCCCAGCCGCAGGGCCTCGTCGCACAGCGCCGGCCGCATCCAGTCCTGGCCGGCGGTGGCGGCATAGCCTTCGTTGAAGATCAGGTAGATCACTTCCAGCACCGAGGCCAGCCGCGCCGCGCGTTCCTGCGGCCCGGGCACCTCGAACGGCACGCGCGCCGCGGTCAGGCTGCGCTTGGCCCGCACGATGCGCTGGGCGATGGTCGATTCCGAGGCCAGGAAGGCGCGCGCGATCTCGGCGGTCGACAGTCCGCCCAGCAGGCGCAGCGTCAGCGCCACGCGCGCCTCGGTCGACAGCAGCGGGTGGCAGGCGGTGAAGATCAGGCGCAGCAGGTCGTCGCCGATGTCGTCCTGGCGCGCGGCGTCCAATGCCTCGACGAAGTCGGGCTCGACGTCGGCCTGCAGCGCTTCGAGCTCGTGCCCGATCTGCTCGTGCTTGCGGCGGTGGATGGCGTCCAGCCGCAGGCGGTCGCGCGCGCGGTTTTTCGCGGTGGTCATGAGCCACGCTCCCGGGTTGTCCGGCACGCCGCTGGCCGGCCAGCGCTCCAGCGCGGCCACCAGCGCGTCCTGGGCCAGTTCCTCGGCCAGGCCGACATCGCGCACCAGCCGCGCGACGCCGGCGATGACGCTGGCGGCCTCGATGCGCCAGACGGCTTCGATGGCGCGATGGGTCGCCGCCGATCCGGTCGCCGCGGTCATGCTTGCGGCGTCGCGCCGGGTTCCATGTAGAACACTTCCCAGATGTGGCCGTCCAGGTCATCGAACCCGTGTCCGTACATGAAGCCATGGTCCTGCGGCGGGCGCGGCGCGGCGCCGCCCGCCGCCTTGGCGCGCGCGACCAGGTCGTCGACCTCGGCGCGGCTTTCGCAGGACAGCGCGATCAGGGATTCGGTGGCGCCCTTGGCATCGACGACGGGTTTGTTGGTGAAACCCTGGAAGAAATCCTTCACCAGCAGCATGACGTAGATGTTGTCGCCCACGACCATGCAGGCGCCCTGGTCATTGGTGAACTGCGGATTGAAGCTGAAGCCCAGGCTCTTGAAGAAGGCCTGCGATTTCGCCATGTCGGCGATGGGGAGGTTGACGAAGATCTGCTTGTGCATGGCGTGTCTCGCGAGAAAGGAGGGGGATCAGTGGCCGTTGCCGGGCAGTTCGCGGAAGCGCTCGATTTCCTTGCCGGGCGCGAAGTCGTCCAGCTCATAGACCTGGCGCACTTCGATGGCGCAGGGCTGGCCGGGGAACGGGTCGGGAAAGCGCAGCGTCCATTGCATGGCTTCCTCGCGCGAACGGACCTGGATCATGGTGTAGCCGGCGATCAGTTCCTTTGTGTCGGCGAAGGGGCCGTCGACCACTTTGCGCTGGCCGTTGTCGTACTGCACCCGCCAGCCCTTGGACGACGGCTGCAGGCCGTTGGCGTCCAGCAGCACGCCGGCCTTGGCCAGGCTCTCGTGGTAGGTGGCCATGGCGTCGAGCAGGCTGGCCTCGGGCAGCTTGCCGGCCTCGCTGTCGGCGTTGGCGCGGACGATGATCATGAATCGCATGGGAAGTCTCCTGGTGGCAAGGCCCCGCGCTGGCGGCGGCGGGGTCGGTACTGGCACGACGCATGACGCGCCCGCGAATCGACAGGCGGACGCTCGAATCAGGGTAAATACCTAGCGATGCAGGGGGGCTGGCCGGCCCGCGCGGCGCGGTCGGCGCGCGGGCGCTACAGGAAACAGGGCCCCAGCTCGCGCACCTCGACCGTGGCCCATTGCGCGGCCGGGCACTCGGCCGCCAGCGCCAGGGCCTGTTCGCGGTCGTCGCAGGTGAGCAGGAAGAAGCCGCCGATCATCTCCTTGGCCTCGGCGAAGGGGCCGTCGACCAGCGTGCGCTGGCCGTCGCGCACACGCAGGCGCACGCCTTCCCGGTCGGACTTGAGGGATTCGGCGCGCGCCAGCAGCCCGCGCGCCTGCAGGCCTTCGGCATAGCGCAGCATCTGCGCGTAGGCATCGCGGCCCTGTTCAGGGGTGCGCTCGGCGCGCTGGCCGGTGGGTTCGACGATCAGAAGCATGTACGGCATGGCGGGTTCCTGGCGGGCGGGGCCCGGTGGACATGGCAAACGGCCGCGCGCCGAGGGATGCGCGGCGAGGCAGCCGCCAGATTACCGCTGTTTGCGCGGCGCGGGATCGCGCCGCTTCAGTCTTCCTGGAAGATCGTCTCGATCGGCAGGCCGAACACGCGGGCGATGGCGAAAGCCAGCGGCAGGCTCGGGTCGTAGCGGCCGGTCTCGATGGCATTGACCGTCTGGCGCGACACGTTCAACTGTTCGGCCAGCGCGGCCTGGCTCCAGCCGCGCTCGGCGCGCAGATCGCGGATCAGGTTCTTCATCGGTGGCGCAGGTGGTCGATGGCGCTGGTGGCGAGCCAGGCGGCGGCCATCAGCGGCCAGACGAAGAACATGCTGAGGCGCGGAAAGCCGGCCAGTTCCAGGAAGCCGTAGGTGAAGGTGATGCCCGCCGTCGCCGTGGCGGCAATGGCCAGGTGTTCGGCCGTGGTCTTGCGGATGAACTCGTCGGAACGGCGGATCTGGCGCACGACGGCGCGGATCACCAGCAGGATCGCCAGCACCGGGCTGGCCAGCAGGACGGTGCGCGGCGCGCCCGGTTCGAGATGCAGGCCGGCGTAGATCGACATGGCCACCATCGCCACGTACAGCGCCATGGTGCCGCCGAATTCCTTGAGATACAGGCGTCGCGCCTGGGTTTGATGCATGAGGTCGATCTCCGGTTGTGTAAAGCGTGCTTGACATTGTGGCGCCGCGATTTCGTGGTGTCAAGGTTCCTTTACATCGACGGCCAAAATAAAACCGGCCGCAGCCGGTTGGGGGGAGCGCGATCAGGACTGGGTTGCGGCGGTGGCCTCGGTCGGCGTCAGGGTCGAGGGCGGCGTGGGTTCCGGCGGGGCGGCCTCGGGGGCGGCTTCGCGCGGGACGGTCGCCGCCGCGGTCTCGGCCGGCTTGGCATCGGCTGCCTTGGCATCGGCGGTCTTGGCATCGGCAGCCTTGGCATCCGCGGCCTTGGCCTCGGCCGGCCTGGCCTTGCCGTTCGCGGCGGCGGCCGCCGGCTTGCCGTCCGTGCCCTTGGCGTCGGCCTGGGCCGGCTTGGTCGGGGCGGTGATGTCCATGATCAGTTCGACGCGGCGGTTGGCGGCGCGGCCGGCCGGCGTGTCGTTGGACTCGATCGGACGCGTCTCGGCGTAGCCCACGGCGCGCAGGCGGCTGCCGGCCACGCCGTCGCGCACCAGTTCGCGCAGCACGCTGGTGGCGCGGCTGCTGGACAGTTCCCAGTTGGAGGCGAACTGGCGGGTCTGGATCGGCACGGGGTCGCTGTGGCCCTCGACCGACACCTGGTACTCGTTCTTGTTGAGGATCGCGGCCAGGCGCTTGATCACGTCCAGGCCCGACGGGCTGAGGGTGGCCTGGCCCGAGGGGAACAGCAGCTCGTTGCTGATGCGGAAGCTGACCGACTGCTCGTTGATGATAACGTCGACCGACTTGCCCAGGTCGCCCAGGCCAAGCGATTCCTTGGACGGCGCCTTCAGCGGCGCGGCGGCCTGCGTCACCACCTCGCCCTCGGCGGCCGGGGCGGCCGGGGCCGGCGCGCCGGCGGCCGCGGCGGCGGGCTTGCCGGCGTCGGCCCAGCTGGCGGGAATGGCCGGGGTGTCGAATTCGGCGTACTCGCCGTCATAGGCGGGCAGGCCCTTGGCCGCCAGGCTGCCGACCAGGTCGACGGGCTGCTCGCCGGATTCGTAGAAGCCGCCATGCAGGCGCGAGACGGCCAGCATCACCACCAGCATGGCCAGCAGCAACGTGATCAGGTCCAGGTAGCTCAGCAACCAGTTCTCGGCATCGCTCTCGACCGTTTCATCGACGTGCCAGCGGGCGTAGCGGTCCTTGCGGTCGCTCTTGCTCGGGCGCCAGCCGCTGTTGGCGGCCGCCTTCTGCGCGCGCAACTGGGCCTGGCGGGCCTGCTCGATCCGCTGCGCCAGGGAGGGGGAAATCAGGCTCATTGACGCGCGGCGGCCGGGCGGGTGATGGACACGGGTTTGGCGGCCGTGGGCACCTGGCCCTCGGTCTTGCCGCGCGGCGCGGAGGCGCCGCCGTCATAGATTTCGTCCTCGACGTGCATGACGAACGAGTTCAGGGTCTCGCGCACCACGGCCGGGCCGCGCTTCTCGCACATCATCGAGATGCCCTGCAGCACCATGTTCATGGACTCGACGCGGCGCGCGGTGCGGCGCTCGAGCTTGACGGCGATCGGCTTGCACACCAGGTTGGCCAGCAGGATGCCGTAGAAGGTGGTCATCAGGCCGATGGCCAGCTGTTGGCCGATGGTGGTCATGCTGCCGTCGCCCAGCACGGCCATCAGGTTGATCAGGCCGACCAGCGTGCCGAGCATGCCGAAGGCCGGCGCGAACGTGGCCATGACGCGGAACATCTGCGCTTCGGCCATTTCACGCGCCTTGAGCCGCGCCACGCGCCATTGCAGCAGTTCGATGATCTGGTCTTCGGGGGTGTTGTCGATGATCAGCTGCACGCCGGTGCGCAGGAACGGGTTGGTGACCTTCTTGAGTTCCAGTTCGACCTTGTGGACGTCGGTGTTCATCCACAGCTGCGCCATGTTGACCAGTTCCTCGATGTCGCGCTGCTGGTCGTGCTGGTCGTGGCGGAACACCGTGCCGACCAGCTTGAAGACCCGCATCACTTCGGACAGCGGATAGGCGATGAACAGCGCGGCGGCGGTGCCGCCCAGCACGATGGCCAGGCCCGGCAGGTTGAAGTACATGCCGGGGTTGGTGGCGGCCAGCGCGATGACGATGACCAGGGTGAGCAGGCCGACGATGGCGCCGATGACGGTAGACGGATTCATGGATCTTGCCGATAGCGAGGGCATCCGGTTCACGGAATGCGGGATGGTGGCAAATTCTAGCCACGCCGCGGCCGGGGCAATCCGCCGGAAAACGGGGCGAAAGGGGCGGTAAGCGCCGGCTTAAACCCCCGGTCAGCTGGCTGGCCGGGTCTGGCCCTCGGGCAAAGAAACGGGGCCGGATTTGCCGGCGCCGCGCCGGACGAGCCGACGCCGCCGGCCGGGATCAGCGCTTGCGCGCCCGCCATTCCTCGCGCGTGATTTCCCAGATTTCGGCCATCTGGCGTCCCGACACGAAGCCGCGCTCTTCGGTGGCCACCCGCCGCATGCCGGTGCGGTCGGACAGCCGGCGCGAGCCCTCGTTGGCCACCGCCTTGGGGGCGCGCAACACGGGCTGGTCCAGCACCTCGAACCAATAGCCGGTGACCGCCTCGCTGGCCTCGGTCATGTAGCCCTGGCCCCGGTATTGCGGGTCGAGCCAGAAGCCGCGGTGGTTGCCCGGATCGTCGCGCATCAGGCTGATGAGGCCGATCAGGCGGTCCGGTTCGGCGCGCGGACGCAAGGACCAATGCCACTGCACGCCGCGCCGCATGGCCGGCAGCGCCACCTGTTCCACATAGGTGCGCGCGCCGTCCTCGGGGTAGGGCCAGGGCACCTGTTCGGCCAGGTAGCGCACCACTTCCCACTGCGGAAAGATGCGCTGGATGGCGGGCGCGTCGTCCAGGCACAGCGGTTGCAGCAGCAGGCGTTCGGTGCTCAATGGGGGATGGGGGATATCGTCACGCATCGCGGTCGGGGAAGGTGAGTGGACGGAAATGTATATCATGGGCGGCAAAACGCGGCCAATCGCCCCGGCCAGGCGGCCGGGATGGCCGCCGCAACGGAGAAACACTTATGAATGCAGCCAACGAAAACGTCAGCATGGCGCTTTTTTGCGACTTCGAGAACGTGGCGCTTGGCGTGCGCGACACCAAGTACCAGAAGTTCGACATCCGGCCGGTGCTGGAGCGCCTGCTGCTCAAGGGCAGCATCGTGGTCAAGAAGGCCTATTGCGACTGGGAGCGCTACAAGGAATTCAAGGCGCCGATGCACGAGGCCAATTTCGAGCTGATCGAAATCCCGCACGTGCGCCAGTCGGGCAAGAACTCGGCCGACATCCGGCTGGTGGTGGACGCGCTGGACTTCTGCTACACCAAGTCGCACGTCAACACCTTCGTCATCATCAGCGGCGATTCCGATTTCTCGCCGCTGGTGTCCAAGCTGCGCGAGAACAACAAGAAGGTGATCGGGGTGGGGGTCAAGCAATCCACCTCGGACCTGCTGATCGCCAACTGCGACGAATTCATCTTCTATGACGACCTGGCCCGCGAAGGCCAGCGCGCCGCCGACGCCCGCCGCGACAACCGCGGCGGCGGCAATGCCGGCCAGCGCCGCTCGCCCGATGAAGAGCGCCGCCGCAAGGAAGAGCTGGAGGCGCGCAAGACCCAGGCGGTGGACATGGTGGTCGAGACCTTCGAGGCGCTGATGGCCGAACGCGGCGACAGCGGCAAGGTCTGGGCCTCGGCCCTGAAGGACGCGCTCAAGCGCCGCCGGCCCGATTTCAACGAGTCGTACTACGGCTTCCGCGCCTTCGGCAACCTGCTGGACGAAGCGCAGTCGCGCGGCTTCCTGGACGTCGGGCGCGAGGAGAAGTCGGGCACCTATGTCTACCGCGACAGCGCGGGCGGCACGCCGGCCAGGGTTGGCGGCAAGCCTGCGCTGCGCGCCATGGCGGCGGCGGTCGAGGCGTCCGAGAGCGCTGCCGATGCGGCCTCGGGTTCCCAGGCCGACGAGGCCGATGCCAAGCCCGCCCGCGGCGCGCGCGGCGGCCGCAAGAGTGCGTCGGGCGGTCGCGGCGGCCGCCAGGGCGCGGGCCCGGCGTCGGGCCGCCAGGCCGCGCCCGTGGACCGCGACGGGGGCGAACCGACGGAGCGAGAGGATCGCGAGGCCTGGCCGCGACCCGGCCAGCCGGCCGCGGTCGAGACCGCATCGGTGGCGCCGCAAGCGGCGCCCGTCCTGGCTCCGGCGCCCGCGCCGGCCCCGGAGCCGGCCGCGCCGCCCGTCACGGACGACCATCCGTCCTCCACCGAGGCGCCGGCCGAACCGAAGAGCCGGCGCGGCGCGCGCAGCGGCCGTGGCGCGGCCAAGACCGCGCGGGCGGCCAAGGCGCCCGCGCCGCAAGCCAGTCACGCGGACGGCGCCGTCGAGGCGCCCGCCCGCGCCAAGGCCGCGCCGCGGGACACGCCGGCCCCCGACGCTGGAACCCCGGGCCATGCGGCCGCCGATGGCGCCGCGGCCGATGCCGCGCCGGCCAAGCCGGCGCGCAAGACCGCCCCGCGCGCACGCCGTCCCCGCAAGGCCGCCGACGCCGAGTAAACCGGCGCGTTGGCACGGGCCGGCGCCACGCCGCCGGTCGTTCAATCCCCCACCGGACCCCGGCCGTCGTAGCGGCCGGGCGTGACGCCGTATTCCCGCTTGAACATCGCGATGAAGGCGCTGACGTTGTCATAGCCCGATTCCAGCGCGGCGGCCGTCACGCCTTGGCCGGCCGCCAGTATTTCCTGCGCCCGCATCAACCGCGCGCGCTGACGCCACGCCCCCAGCGACAGGCCGGTCTCGGCCAGGAAGCGGCGCGCCAGCGTGCGCGGCGCCATGCCGATCGTGTCGGCCCAGGCGGCCAGCGGCCGGGTATCGGCCGGCGCGTCGGACAACGCCAGCGCCAGGCGCTGTAGCCGCGGGTCGCGCGGCAGCGTCAGGCCGTCGCCGGCGCGCGGCAGGGTGCGGATCTCGTCGCGCACCACTTCGGCGATGCGGCGCTGGGCGGCGTCCCAGACCGTATCCGACCAACCGGCGGCGCGCTCGACCGCCGCCAGCAGCAGCGCCGACGCCCGCAGGGCGCAGGGCGCCGCCGGCAGGTCGGCGCAGGCCGCGGGGCTGAGGTAGACGCTGTAGCCCGCGTACGGGCCATGCGAACGCAGCCCGTGCGGGCAGTCGGGCGGAATCCAGATCGCGTGCGCGGGCGGCGCGACCCATTGGCGGTCGCCGGCCACCACCGTCAGCAGCCCGCGATACGCGCCGAACAGCTGGCCGCGCGCGTGCCGGTGCGTGGCGGTGTGGCGCAGCGCCGCGTCCTGGCGCCGCACGGCCAGCAGGGGCGGCCCGTCGGGCGCGGCGGCCAGGTCGGGGGCGATCAGGGGCGAGGCGGCCTCGGCGGGCGTCGGGGGCGGGCAGGGGCGGCGCATGGACATGGCGGATCCAGGTTGGCACAAACACGGTATTGATTGTCGAAATTACCGCAGATTTGCCGAGCGGGGGCGACTATCGTGAGCCTGTGCCCATCGACAGGAGAACATCATGCAAGCACAGGACTTATTGCCGGACGACCGCAATGCCGCCCAATTCGAGGGCGTGACCGTGCGCAAGGGCACGGTCGGCGCCTTTCTGCTGAACGCGCGGGTGTGGTGCGACGCCGACGCGGCGCCGGCCGCGCGCGAGGTCGCCGCCCGCGACATGCGGGAGGCCTTGCCGGCGCTGCGCGCGCTGGGGCTGTTCGAGGTGCTGGAAGTGCGCGATCCGGCGCTGCGGCGCTGGCTGGACGCGGCCGGGGCCGCGTCCGCCGGCGGCGAGGTTACGGCGTGATGGAATAGGGCAGCGGCGCGGCGGCGATGCGCGGGCCGTCGGCCGCGCCCAGCCGCAGGTCGCCCTCGGGCAGCGCGGCCAGCGTGGTCTCGAACAGCACCGACACGCCGTCGTCGCCGCGGGCCGCGTCGACGATGCGGCCGGTCGGCTCGCCCGGCTGGGTGGCGTCGAACACGTCCTGGCCGGCCAGTGCGGCATCGGCCACGCCGGCATCGGCGATGGTGCCGAACGCCATGCGGCGCTTGACGGTGCCGCGGTAGTGGCTGCGCGCCACCACTTCCTGGCCGGGATAACAGCCCTTGGTAAAGCTGACGCCCTGGATCAGGTCCAGGTTGACGGTCTGCGGAATGAAGACGTCCTGGGTCGCCGTGGTGATCCAGGGGATGCCGGCGGCCAGGTCGGCCGCGTGCCATTGCGCGGCCGGGATCTGCCCGAGCACGGCGGCCAGCGGCGCGGCCACGGCCAGTTGCTCGTCGGACGCGATCCACCACCAGCGCGCCACGGCGCCGGCCGCGGGCGCGGCGATCCAGGTGCCGGAGGGCAGCTCGGCGCGTTGCCAGGGCGTGCGCGGCAGGGCGCCGGCGGCCGCTTCCAGGGCGGCCAGCTGCGCCGGGTCGGCCTGCACGCCGGCCACGTGCAGCGCGGCGGGGGCCAGCTTGACCTTGGCGCGCAGCACGAACATGGACAGGCGCTTGATCAGCGCCGCGGCCAGGTCCTGGCGCACCAGGGCGTACAACTGCGGGGCGTCCTCGGCCGGGGCGGCGCCGCGCCACATCACCAGGGTCGCCAGCAGGCGGCCCTTGGCGGTGCAGTAGCCGGCCAGGCGGGCGGCATCGGCGGGCAGGCCGGTGACGTCCTGGGTCAGCTGGCCGTGCAGAAAGGTCAGCGCGTCGGCGCCGCTGGCGCTGAAAACGGCGAAATCGTCCAACGGCGCCAATTGCGCGCAACCTTCGGCGCGCGCCGGGATCGAAGAATGGAAAGCATGCATGGCTGCGTGGGCCCGTGACTCGTCATCAAAGGGTTGATGATAGCTGTGTTCTCATCCTGGCAGGCCGATGCCCGCGCAGGGCAAAGGGGCGCGCGACGCGCTACGGCCCTCGTTTTGCGCCGACAGGTCCGCGCGATCCATTAAACTTCCCAGACTTATGAAGAAGCGACTCCGTTTTTACGTCCTGTGGTCATTCCTGCTCATCGTGCTGGCCGTCGCCGCGACCGTCGGCGCCGCCTGGCACTGGATGCATCGACCCATTCCTCTGTCGGCCGACAGGATCGATTTCGTGGTGGACCCGGGCAGCAGCCCGCGCACCGTCGCGCGCGCGCTCAACGCGGCCGGCGTGCCGGTCTGGGAGCCGGGTTTCGTCTGGATGGCGCGCCTGACCGAGCAGGACAAGCTGATCAAGGCCGGCGGCTACCAGGCCATCAACGGCGACACGCCCTGGCTGCTGCTGGAACGCATGGCGCGCGGCGACATGACCCAGCGCCAGATCACCTTCCTGGAAGGCTGGACCTTCCGCCAGATCCGCCAGGCGCTGCGCGAGAATCCCGACGTCAAGCAGACCCTGGGCGACATCAGCGACGAAGCCCTGATGGAGCGCCTGGGCTCGGACATCAAGCATCCGGAAGGCCTGTTCTTCCCCGACACCTACATCTTCACGCCGGGCAGCTCCGACTACGACCTGCTGCGCCGCGCCTACCAGGAAGGCCAGCGCATCCTGGACGACACCTGGGCCAAGCGCCAGGCCGATCTGCCGCTGTCCACGCCGTATGAGGCGCTGGTGCTGGCGTCCATCATCGAGAAAGAAACCGGCCATGGCCCGGAGCGCCGCCGCGTCTCGGGCGTGTTCACCAACCGCCTGAAGATCGGCATGCTGCTGCAGACCGACCCCACCGTCATCTACGGCATGGGCGACGCCTACCAGGGCCGCATCCGCAAGCGCGACCTGCAGACCGACACGCCCTGGAACACCTATACGCGCCCGGGCCTGCCGCCCACGCCGATCGCCGCCGCCGGCCGCGCGGCGCTGCTGGCCGCGGTGCAGCCCGAGCAGCACAAATTCCTGTTTTTCGTCTCGCGCGGCAACGGCACCAGCGAGTTCTCGGTGAACCTGTCCGAGCACAACCGCAACGTCTCCCGCTACATCCTGGGCCAGACGCCGGCGGCCCGCCCGGCGCCGGCGGCCAGGCCCGCCGCGTCCGCGCCCGCCGCCGCGCCGACGCCCGAGACGGCACCCACTTCCACGCCGGACGACGATCCGGCGCCAGCACAAGGACAAGAACAATGACCTCACGCGGACGCTTCATCACGCTGGAGGGGGTCGACGGGGCCGGCAAGAGCACGCACACCGAGTGGATCGCCGAGTTCCTGCGCGGCCAGGGCCTGGAGGTGGTCTCCACCCGCGAGCCCGGCGGCACGCCGCTGGGCGAAAAGCTGCGCGCCCTGGTGCTGACCGACCCGATGGGCCTGGATACCGAGACCCTGCTGATGTTCGCCGCCCGCTGCGAGCACCTGCACCAGGTGATCGAGCCGGCGCTGGCGCGTGGCGCCTGGGTGGTCTGCGACCGCTACACCGACGCCACCTACGCCTACCAGGGCGGCGGCCGCGGCCTGGGCGCCGCGCGCGTGGCCGCGCTGGAAACCTGGATGCAGGCCGGCCGTCCCGACCGCACCTGGCTGTTCGACGTGCCGCTGGCGGTGGCGCGGGCGCGCCTGGCCGACGCCCGCGAGCCCGACCGCTTCGAGCGCGAAGGCGCCGCCTTCTTTGAACGCACGCGCGCCGCCTACCAGGCGCGCGCCGCGGCCGAGCCCGACCGCATCCAGGTGATCGATTCGACCCGCGCCATTCCCGAGATCCGCGCCGAGCTGGAAGCCGGCTTGCGCCAACTGGTGGCGGCCCGGCCATGAGCGCGCCCCAGTTCCTGCCCTGGCAGATGGAGACGGCGCGGGCCTGGCTGGGCAACCGCGAGCGCTTCGCCCACGCCTGGCTGGTGCACGGCCTGGCCGGCATCGGCAAGCTCGACTTCGCCAATGCCGCCGCCGCCAGCCTGCTGTGCGAGACGCCGCAGGACGGCCTGGCCTGCGGCCATTGCGCCGCCTGTGCCTGGTTCGCCAGCGGCAACCACCCCGACCTGCGCCGCATCTGGCCCGAGGCCGTGGCGGTCGAGGAGGGCGCCGACGCCGCCGAGGGCGCGGAAGAGGCCGAGCCGGCCACGGGCGCGGCCAAGAAGGCGCCGTCCAAGGAAATCCGCATCGACCAGATCCGCTCGCTGGAATCCTGGTTCAACACCGCCACCCACCGGGGCGGCTGGCGCGTGGCGCTGCTGTACCCCGCGCACGCGCTGAACGTGGTGTCGTCCAACGCCTTGCTCAAGGTGCTGGAAGAGCCGCCGCCGCATACCGTGTTCCTCTTGGTGGCCGACGCGCCCGACCGGCTGTTGCCGACGCTGGTGTCGCGCTGCCGCCGCCTGCCGCTGCCGGGGCCCGATCCCGACACCGCGCTGCAATGGCTGCGCGACCAGAACGTGGAGCCGGCGCGCGAATGGCTGGCCGCCGCCGGCGGCGCGCCGCTGGCCGCGTTGCGCCTGGCGCAGAACGCCGAAACCGCCTGCCCGCCGTGGCTGACCCAGTTGGTCGGCCCGCTGGCCAAGGGCCAGACGCCCGACGTCGGCACCCTGGCCGAGGCCCTGGAAAAGGCCCCGCCGGCCGAGTGGGTCGACGCGCTGCAACGCCTCTATACCGATCTGATGCTGGCCGCCGCCGGCGCGCCGGTGCGTTATTTCCCGGCGCTGGCCGCCGTCGTGGCCGAGGTCGCCGCGCGCATGAACACGGCGCGCGCGGCCGAGGCCGCGCGCTGGCTGACGCGCCAGCGGGCGCTGGCCACGCATCCCTTGAATGCCAAGCTTTTCGCCCACGCGACGCTGCAGCGCGTGGTGCTATCCTGCCAGGCGTAACCTGCCGCGGCGCGGCGACGGATCCGGCCTGTCCGGGCCGCCGTCCAGACGCCGCGCCTTTCCTCATCCAAGTCTCATGTACGTCGATTCCCACTGCCATTTGAATTTCCCCGAGCTGGCGGCCGACCTGCCCGCCATCCTCGAACGGATGGCCGCCAACCAGGTGACCCACGCGCTGGTGGTCAGCGTCAACATGCCCGAATGGCCGGGCCTGATGTCGCTGGTCGAGCCGCAGCCGAACCTGTGGGCCTCGGTCGGCGTGCACCCCGACTACGAGGACACGCCGGACCCCGAGCCCGAGGAGCTGGCGCGCCTGGCGGCCCACCCGAAGGTGGTGGCCATCGGCGAGACCGGGCTGGACTACTACCGCCTGTCCGAGCCGCTGGACTGGCAGCGCGAGCGTTTCCGCCGCCATATCCGCGCCGCCCGCGACACCGGCCTGCCGCTGATCGTGCACACGCGCTCGTCGGCCGAGGACACGGTGCGGATGCTGCGCGAGGAGCGCGCCGCCGAGGTCGGCGGGGTGATGCACTGTTTCACCGAGACCTGGGAAGTGGCCCAGGCCGCGCTTGACCAGAATTTCCACATCTCGCTGTCCGGCATCGTGACGTTCAAGAACGCGCATGTGGTGCACGAGGTGGCCGCCAAGGTGCCGCTGGACCGCCTGCTGATCGAAACCGACTCGCCGTACCTGGCGCCGGTGCCGTACCGGGGCAAGCTCAACGACCCGTCCAAGGTGATCCACGTGGCCGAGAAGATCGCGGATCTGAAGGGCATTAGCGTGGCCGAGGTGGCGCGTGCTTCAACGGAAAATTTCTTTAATCTTTTCAATAAGATAAAGAAATAATCTAACGTCAATTATTTAAAGTAATTTATCAGGATTGACCATGGCTGCCAGCGCTGCGTTCTCCCGTCACCGCCTCGTCTCGCACTGCCGCAGCGCACTGCTGGCGTTGTGCGTCGCCGTTTCGACGCCGGCGCTGGCCCAGGCCGCCAATCCGTCGGATTGGTGGGTCTATGTCGCCAACGACTACCCCGACGAAATCAAGGACCTGCTGGCGCAGGGCGCCGACCCCAACGTGCGCTACCGCAATGGCCAGCCGGCCCTGATGCGGGCGGTGGTCGACGGCGCCTGGAAGGTGTTCG
Organism: Achromobacter sp. 2789STDY5608615; assembly: GCF_001298995.1. Lineage (NCBI taxonomy): Bacteria > Pseudomonadati > Pseudomonadota > Betaproteobacteria > Burkholderiales > Alcaligenaceae > Achromobacter > Achromobacter sp. 2789STDY5608615. The sequence continues at coordinate 459 of NZ_CYTY01000018.1, read as the reverse complement.
ACGTGCTGGCGGCCAACCCGCGCACGGACGTCAATGCCGAGAACCCGGCCGGCGAGACGCCGCTGATGTACCTGGCCATCGCTGGCCAGACCGACCGGGCGCGGGCGCTGATGGCGCGCGGCGCCCAGGTCAACCGCCTGGGCTGGACGCCGCTGCACTATGCGGCCTCCAAGGGCCAGCTGGCCATGGCCAGCCTGCTGCTGGAACGCAAGGCGATGGTGAACGCGCCGGCGCCCAACGGCGAAACGCCGCTGATGATGGCGGCGCTGTCGGGCAACAAGGCGATGGTCGAGCTGCTGCTGAAGGCGGGCGCCGACGTCACCACCCGCGATACCAAGGACCAGAATGCCGCGGATTGGGCCCGCACCGGCAAGTCGACCAGCCTGGCCGCCGAGCTGCAGACCCTGATCGCCCAGCAGGAGGCGGCCAAGCGCGCCCGCCGCGCCAGCGGCCCGGCCG
>NZ_CYTY01000017.1:125753-138313 GCF_001298995.1 Achromobacter sp. 2789STDY5608615 | reverse complement strand
CACCGGGCAAGCCTTCGATCCCGGGAGGTTGAACCTGAAAGCAGCTTGATCCGGACCATAGAATCTCGTTGGCCATGGTGCTGGAGTACGGCAGGCTCATGCCCATGGCCTCGAAGGCCGAGCTCATGGTGTTGGCGGTGTACATGCCGCCACAGGAACCCGAGCCGGGAATGGCGCACTTCTCGATCTGCTTGAAGTCGGCCTCTTCCATGCGGCCCATGGTGTATTCGCCGACTGCCTCGAACACCGAGACGATGGTCAGGTCCTTGCCCTTGTAGCGGCCCGGCTTGATGGTGCCGCCGTAGACGTAGATGCCCGGCACGTTCATGCGCGCCAGGGCGATCATGCCGCCCGGCATGTTCTTGTCGCAGCCCCCGATGACCACCACGCCGTCCATCCACTGGCCCTGCGCGGCGGTCTCGATACAGTCGGCGATGACTTCGCGCGACACCAGGGAGTACTTCATGCCCTCGGTGCCCATGGACATGCCATCGGAAATGGTGGGCGTGCCGAACACCTGCGGATTGGCCTTGGCGCCGCGGATGGCTTCGATGGCGGCATCGGCCAGGCGCTGCAGGCCGCTGTTGCACGGCGTGATGGTCGAATGGCCGTTGGCCACGCCGATCATGGGATTCTCGAAATCGGCTTCCTGGTAGCCCAGCGCGTAATACATGGCGCGATTGGGCGCGCGGGCGACGCCGTGCGTGATGTGGCGGGAACGTTCGTTGTGCGACATGGTCTGTTGTCTCCTGTCGGCCGTCAGGGCGCGGACATGGCGGCCGCGCCCGGGAGGGTGCCAGTTCGCTCGCGGGCGAATCTCGGGGTACACCGGCACGCAGGGGCGAAGCGCTTGCATGTCGATCTACCGCAGGGCTCGCCGGTTATTATCATTCAACTTCATTGTGTCGGGCGGAACATGCTGCAATATCCAAAATTCGACCCCATTGCCCTGCAGATCGGGCCCTTGGCCATCCATTGGTACGGGCTGATGTATCTGGCGGGCTTCGCCCTGGTGTACGTGCTGGGCCGGCGCCGCATCACCAGCGGCCACACCACGTCCCTGAACGTGCGTGACCTGGAAGACCTGATCTTCTACAGCGTGCTGGGGGTGGTGCTCGGCGGACGGCTGGGCTACGTGCTGTTCTACAAGCCCAGCTATTACCTGGCGCATCCGCTGGAAGTGGCCTACCTGTGGGAAGGCGGCATGTCGTTTCACGGCGGCCTGATCGGCGTGATCCTGGTGATGCTGCTGTTCGCCCGCAAGAAGCGCCTGCCTTTCTTCGCCGTCAGCGACTTCATCGCGCCGCTAATTCCGCTGGGACTGGGTTTCGGCCGCCTGGGCAACTTCATCAACGGCGAGCTGTGGGGCCGCCCGACCGATGTGCCGTGGGCGATGATCTTCCCGAGCAGCGGCGACGGCGTCCCGCGCCATCCTTCCCAACTCTATGAGCTGGGCCTGGAGGGCATCGTGCTGTTCGCGCTGATGTGGTGGTTCTCGAGCAAGCCGCGCCCCCTGGGCCAGGTGAGCGCGGTATTCCTGATGGGCTACGGAACGTTCCGTTTCCTGGTGGAATTCACCCGCGAGCCGGACAACTTCCTGGGCCTGCTCGCGGGCGGGTTGAGCATGGGACAGTGGCTGTCCCTGCCGATGGTCGCCCTGGGCGCCATCATGTTCGCGCTTACTGCAAAACGATCGTCCCGTTGACCGAAATGCTGACCGTGACGTCTCCCGCTTCCAGGGGGACGTCCGCGCTGTAGCCGGCGCCGCCGGAGGCGTCCTTGGCCATGGCGCCCATCATGCGCGGCATCGGCGTGACGCCGCCGGCGCCGCCCAGTTCGAGCTTGCTCAGGCGATAGCCCGAAAAGCCGAAGGCGTTGGCCGCGGCCAGCGCGCGGTCCTTGAAGGCCTGCGCGGCTTCCTTGAGCAGCTTGCGTTCCTCGGCCTCGCGCACTTCGCGCGACAGCGAGAAGCTGATGTTGGAAATGGCGGTCTTGTCGGACAGCTTCGACGCCAGCGCGGCGGCCGCCGCAAAATCCTTCGATTCGAGAATGATCTCGCCCTGGCCGCGCCAGGTGGTGCTGGTCTTGCCCTTGCTGCTGCTAGTGGAATTGGGCCAGACATTGAAGCTGCCCGTGCGCACATCGACACCCTTGGTGTCACGCGCGCGCTTGGCCACGTCGTCCAGCATCTCGGTCAGCTTCTTGCCGGCGGTGGGCTGGTCCGCCGCTTCGGTCTCGGCCGACAGCGAAATGCGCACCGTGTCCTGCTTGACCTCGGAAGAAGCGGTGGCCTGCAGGGTCAGTTCCGGCGACCGGTTGGCGGCGGATTCCGCCGCGGCGGGGGCCGGCGTCGCCGGCGCCTGAGCGAAGACGGGTTGCGCCATCGACAGAGCGGCCACGGCCGCGCACGCCGCGCCAAGTTTGGTCAGCGAAAAAACGGGGGATTTCAACATGGACTGGTCCTATGAGGGAGGACGATGGGGGGGAGGCGCCCGGCGCGGACCTGCGCTCATGGCAGGTCCGCTGGGATAGATGCCCCGCCTGTGCCGTCAAGGCCGGCATCTCGAACCCTGAGGTTCAAGGTGGTCGCGTTCCGAAGAGCGTCGGGTTCGTCTACGAGAGACAATCACTCCAGCTCTGCACTCCCGCAACCAATATGCCATAAGACATAGGTTCAGAGAATGTATGGCCAGGTCACGGACACGGCAGGGACAAACTGAAAATACTGAAAAAACCTTGGTGAAAACCGCTGATGAACGTCAGAGCAGCTTTTCTTGCCCTGACAGGGCGTCGTCGAGGACTGCGTTCATGTCCTCGATTCTACGCTTGAAGTCGCCGACCGCCAAACCGCCCAGCGGACCATCCGGCGCTTTCATGGCGAGCAGTTCGCCAGCCACCTGCAGCGCGGCCATGACGGCGATGCGCTCGTTGCTAGAGACCTTGCCGGTGCCCTGGATGCGCAGCATGAGCTGGTCGACGTGGCGCACGGCGGCCAGCAGCGTGGGCTTTTCCTCGGCCGAGCAGGCCAGCGAGTAGTCGCGCCCGAGGATCGTTACATCTACGCGTTCCATCAGTGTTGCTCTCCGGACGGCGCACCCGGCAGACGGGCCAGGACGGCGTCGATGCGCTCGCGCGCCGCGGCGGCGGCCACGCGCAGGCGCTGTAGTTCGGTGTCGCGGCTTTGCAGGGTGCCCTGCATCTCGGTTTCCCGTGCCGTGAAACGCGCTTCGAGCGACTGGCGCTCGGCGGTTTCGCGAGCGAGCTGTTCGCGCAGGGCCACTTCGGCCTTCTGCGCCTGCTCCAGCATCGCGGTGACGGCGCCGTCATTGTCTTGCAGCTTGCCTTGCAGCGTGGCGATGTCGGCATCGCGCTCGGCGGCGCGCTGCTTGAGCACGCGCTGCTCGGCTTCGGTTTCGTTCAGGCGCATACGCAATGCGTCACGCTCGGCATGAAGTTGCCGGGTGCGTTGCACCAGTTGCCCGATGCGGGCGGCGAGTTGGTCTAGGTCTTGCAGCATGGGCGCTATCGTAAACCATCCAGGGGGGAATCGGGCCGCTTCACGCAAGGTGAGAAACACGGCAATATTCAGTAGGAAATGCAGGCGGCATTGCCGGCGGCGGGCAACATACCCGATCAGGCACAACTAGAAAAGTCCCTCGCGCCCGGCAAGCGGCAGGTCAAGCGGACCTGCTTTCGCATTTCTTTCTATAAACTTTCACTTAGCTTTCAAACAACCATCAATCTGCCCGCCCCGTTACATCTGGGGATCGGGAGTTCCCCAATTCTAGGGAAAACCCCAGGCTTTCACCTAGCTTACAGGGTTTGCATCGTCGCGGGCGTCCATTACCATTCGCCCTTTCAAGAAGCCGCGCCGAAGCTTTCAGAAGAACACCGGGCACCGCGACGTGCCTTTTTTGTGCCTGTCATCTGGCTTTCTCGCCAGCGCGGCAGACCACAAGCCTCTTTTTTATCTACATGCTGTAAACAGGAGCCAACCAATCATGCAGCTACGCAATCGACAGGACTTCTGGTCGGGGGTGATGTTCATCGCCCTTGGACTGGGATTCGCCTGGCAAGCCAGCAGCTACCAAATGGGTACTGCCGCCCGGATGGGCCCCGGGTATTTTCCTTTCTGGCTGGGCATCGTTCTCGCATTGCTGGGTGCCATCGTGCTGCTTGGCTCGATGTCGAAGAAGGCCCAGGAAACCCACGTCGACAAGTTCGACTGGCGCATCGTCCTGCTGGTGGTCGGATCCGTGGTCATCTACGGCCTGGTCCTGAAACTGCTGGGCATCTATATCTCGGTGTTCATTCTGGTTGTGATCAGCAGCCTGGCCAGCCACGAGTTCAGCCTCAAGGTCGCCGTCGCCAACGGCATCTTCCTGGTGGTGTTCTCGTATCTGGCATTCGTCAAGGGGCTGGGGCTGATTTTCCCGCTGTGGCCGTCGTTTCTGGGCATGAACTGAGGAGCAACCGGTCATGGAATTGTTTGACAACCTGATGTTGGGTTTCTCGGTGGCGTTCACGCCCGAGAACCTGTTGTACGCGCTGCTGGGCTGCGTCCTGGGTACGCTGATCGGCGTGCTGCCGGGTATCGGCCCGGTCCCGACCATCGCGATGCTGCTGCCGATCACGTACGTGCTGCCCCCGGTGGCCGGCCTGATCATGCTGGCCGGTATCTATTACGGCGCACAGTACGGTGGCTCGACCACGGCCATCCTGGTGGCGCTGCCAGGGGAAACGTCCGCGGTGGTGACCGTGCTGGACGGTCACCAGATGGCCCGCAACGGCCGTGCTGGCGCCGCGCTGGCGATCGCCGCCCTGGGTTCGTTCTTCGCTGGTTGCGTGGCCACGCTGCTGCTGGCCGCCTTCGCGCCCCCGCTGGCTGAAGTCGCCTTCAAGTTCGGCCCCGCCGAGTACTTCTCGCTGATGTGCCTGGGCCTGGTCGGCGCCGTGGTGCTGGCCTCGGGCTCGCTGCCCAAGGCGATCGCGATGATCATCCTGGGTCTGCTGCTGGGCATGGTCGGCACCGACGTCAACTCGGGCGTGGCCCGCTTCGACTTCGGCGTGCCGGAACTGCAGGACGGCATCGACTTCGCCATCGTGGCCATGGGCGTGTTCGGCTTCGCCGAAATCATGACCAACCTCGAGCAGAAGGAAAACCGCGTCGACATCACCGACAAGATCGGCTCGCTGTACCCGAACAAGCAGGAATTCAAGGAATCGTACCCCGCGGTCATCCGCGGCACGGCCCTGGGTTCCGCCCTGGGCATCCTGCCTGGCGGTGGCGCGGTGCTGTCGTCGTTCGCGTCGTACACGCTGGAAAAGAAGATCTCGAAGAATCCGGAACGCTTCGGCAAGGGCCACCCGGCCGGCCTGGCAGGCCCGGAATCGGCCAACAACGCCGCCGCCCAGACCTCGTTCATCCCGCTGCTGACCCTGGGTATCCCGGGCAACGCCGTGATGGCGCTGATGGTCGGCGCGATGACGATCCACAACATCCAGCCCGGCCCGCAAGTGATGACGAGCCACCCCGAGCTGTTCTGGGGCCTGATCGCCTCGATGTGGATCGGCAACCTGATGCTGGTGGTGCTGAACCTGCCGCTGATCGGCCTGTGGGTCAAGCTGCTCAAGGTGCCCTACCGCATCCTGTTCCCGGCGATCCTGGTGTTCTGCACCATCGGCGTGTACTCGCTCAACTACAACTCGTTCGACATCTTCACGACCGCCATGTTCGGCATCGTGGGCTATGTCTGGTCGAAGCTGAAGTGCGAAGGCGCGCCGCTGCTGCTGGGCCTGGTGCTCGGCCCCATGATGGAAGAGAACTTCCGTCGCGCCCTGCTGCTGTCGCGCGGCGACTTCAGCACCTTCGTGACGCGTCCGCTGTCGGCCTCGCTGCTGGCCGTGGCCGTGTTCCTGGTGATCCTGGTGGCCCTGCCGGCGATCCGCAAGAAGCGCGAAGAGACCTTCGTCGAAGAAGAATAAGGCTTTGCCCGCCGCCAGATGGCGGCGGTGCTCTCCGCCTTCCGAACCCCCGGCCCGCCGGGGGTTTTTCTTTGGGCGCACGATGGCGGTTCGCCGCGCTCCGCCCGGCATAAGCAACAAATCACTACTGTTCAATACAGGGTGTGCTCCAGGGCCGTGGCATCTACGTTAAGCTACGGGTTTACCCCCACGCGATGATTCGACATGAACTTCGACTGGAACAACCCCTATCCCACCACGCGCACGCCGGTCTTCGCCCGCAACGTCGTCGCCACCTCGCAGCCGCTGGCGGCGCAGGCGGGGCTGCGCATACTGGCCAACGGCGGCAATGCGGTGGACGCGGCGATCGCCGCGGCCGCCACGCTGACGCTGGTCGAGCCGGTCAGCAACGGCCTGGGATCGGATTGCTTCGCCATCGTCTGGGACGGCTCGAAACTGCACGGCCTGAACGCCTCGGGGCCGGCGCCGGCGGCCTGGAACCTGGACTACTTCCGCCGCAGGCACCAGGGCGCGATACCGACCCGCGGCTGGGACAGCGTCACGGTGCCGGGCTGCGTGGCCGGCTGGGCGGCGCTGCATGAAAAACTGGGCAAGCTGCCGTTCGCCGACGTGCTGGCCCCCGCGATCGACTATGCCGAGCGCGGCTTCGCCGTCAGCCCCATGGTGCAGCAGAAATGGGCGGCGCAGGCCGACGTGCTGCAGCCCCAACCCGGCTTTGCCGAACACTTCCTGCCACGCGGCCGGGCGCCGCACACCGGCGAGCATTTCGTGCTGAAGGCCGCCGCGGCCACGCTCAAGCGCATCGCCGCCAGCCGCGGCCGAGACTTCTACGAGGGCGAGACGGCCCACAAGCTGGTCGCCCATGCGCAGGCCCACGAGGCCGCCATGACGCTGGCCGACCTGCGCGACTACGCGCCGGAGTGGGTGACGCCGATCAGCCAGTCCTATCGCGGCCACACGCTGCACCAGATCCCGCCCAACGGCCAGGGCATCGCCGCCCTGATCGCGCTGGGCATCCTGCAGAACTTCGATCTGGCGGCCCGGCCGGTGGATCATCCGGACACCCAGCACCTGCTGATCGAGGCCATGAAGCTGGCCTTCGCCGACGTCTACGCGCATGTCGCCGACGGCCGCCACATGCGCCTGTCGCCCGAACAGATGCTGGCCCCCGGCTACCTGGCCGAGCGCGCTCGCCTGATCGACCCCAACGTGGCCCAGGCCTTCGCCTGCGGCCACGCGCCGCAGGGCGGCACGGTCTATCTGACGGCCGCCGACCGCAACGGCATGATGGTGAGCTTCATCCAGTCCAACTACATGGGCTTCGGCTCGGGCGTGGTGGTGCCGGGCACCGGCGTCAGCCTGCAGAACCGCGGCCACTGTTTCAGCACCCAGCCCGATCATCCCAACGTGGTGGCGGGCGGCAAGCGCCCCTTCCACACCATCATCCCGGGCTTCCTGATGCGCGACGGCGCGCCGGTCATGAGCTTTGGCGTGATGGGCGGCAACATGCAGCCGCAGGGCCAGGTGCAGACGCTGGTGCGCATGCTCGACTACGGCCAGCAGCCGCAGGCCGCCTGCGACGCGCCGCGCTGGAAATGGAATCAGGGACTGGCCATCGACATGGAGGCCTCGGTGCCCGCCGCGGTGGCGCAGGGCCTGCGCGCGCGCGGCCACGTGCTCGAGGGCATCGACGACCCCTATATGGACTTCGGCTCGGGCCAGTTCATCTGGCGCCTGGGCGACCCGGCTGTCGATGGCTACGTCAGCGCCAGCGACAGCCGCCGCGACGGACTCGCCGCCGGCTTTTGATTGCGTTAAGGTTACTGCCTCAGGTTTTCCTTTCCACAGCGGAGTCCCCTGCATGGCATCGATCGGTACCAAGAGCTACGACGCAGTCGTGGCCCAGAAAGTCGCATTCCTCGGATTGGGCGTGATGGGCCTGCCCATGGCCGGCCACCTGGCCCGCGCCGGGCACGACGTCACCGTCTACAACCGCACGCCGTCCAAGGCGCAGGCCTGGGCCAGCGAGTTCGGCGGCCACAGCGCGGTGACACCGCGCGAGGCCGTGGCGGGCGCCCAGATCGTGTTCGCCTGCGTCGGCAACGACGATGACCTGCGCAGTGTCACCCTCGGGCCGGATGGCGCGTTCGCCGGCATGGCGCCGGGCGCGGTGTTCGTGGACCACACCACCGCATCGGCCGACGTGGCGCGCGAACTCTACGCGCAAGCCAAGGACCTGGGCCTGAACTTCATCGACGCGCCGGTATCCGGCGGCCAGGCGGGCGCCGTCAACGGCGTGCTGACCATCATGTGCGGCGGCGAGCAGGCGGTGTTCGACGCCATCAAGCCGGTGGCGCAGGCATTCGGCCGCGCGGTGACGCGTGTGGGCCCGCCGGGAGCCGGCCAGCTGGCCAAGATGGTCAACCAGATCTGTATCGCCGGCATCGTGCAGGGCCTGTCGGAAGCCGTGGCGTTCGGCCAGGCCGCCGACCTGGACATGAAGCTGGTGCTGGACGTCATCAGCAAGGGGGCCGCGCAGAGCTGGCAGATGGAGAACCGCGGCGGCACCATGGTCGACGACAAGTTCGACTTCGGCTTCGCGGTCGACTGGATGCGCAAGGACCTGGGCCTGGTGCTGGCCGAGGCGCGCCACAATGGAGCCCGCCTGCCGCTGACGGCGCTGGTGGACCAGTTCTACGGCGACGTGCAGAAGCTGGGCGGCGGCCGCTGGGACACGTCCAGCCTGATCAAGCGGCTGCGCGACTGACGCGCCGCCACCCAGAAAAAAAGCGGACCCTCGGGTCCGCTTTTTTACGTCAGGCCGCCTGCAGCGCGGCTTGCGGCCGGCCCAGGTCCAGCGCGTCGATGCGCTGGCGCGCGAGCGACACGCCTTCGAGCGCGGCGACTTCGCCCATCGCCATGCCTTCGGCGGCGATGAAGGTCACTTCGTTCATGCCCAGGAACGCCAGCATCTGGCGCAGATACGGCGTCATCGTGTCGGCGGGCGTGCCTTCGGCCTTGCCGCCGCGCGCCGTCAGCACGAACACCTGCTTACCCTTCACCAGACCCTCGGGCACGCCTTCCGGCGTATAACGGAACGTGACGCCGGCGCGGGCGACATGATCCAGATAGGTCTTGAACTGCGCCGGCAGGTTGAAGTTGTAGACCGGCACGGCGAACACGATACGGTCGGCCTGCATCAACTCGGCCACCAGGGCATCGCTGCGTTCGACGATGCGCTGCTGCTCGACGCTGCGGGCGTCGGCCGGCGTGAACAGGGCGCCGGCGGTCGCGCCGTCGAAGTACGGCAGCGGCTGGGCGCCGATATCGCGAATGGTGACGACGGCGGCCGGATCGGCCTGCTTGACGCGGGCGACCAGGTGGTCGGCCAGTTGCTTGCTGTGCGAGCGCTCGCCCAGAATCGAGGACAGGATGACAAGGGTCTTCATAACGTGATCTCCAGTGCGGACCGCGAAAAGCGCGTGTCCTGAGTGCATGACGTCACTGTAGATCGCTTAATTGTTCACATAAACCCATGTATGATGAACTATTCGTTCCAGACATAGAACAATCATGCAAGACCTAAACGACCTCTATTACTTTTCCCAAGTCGTCGAACAAGGCGGCTTCAGCGCCGCCGCGCGCGCGCTGGATATCCCCAAATCGCGCCTGTCGCGCCGTATTTCGCACCTGGAGGAAAGCCTGGGGGTCCGGCTCCTGCAACGCACCACCCGCCGCCTGCGGCTGACGGCGGCCGGCGAGCGCTACCTGCACTATTGCCGCGAAATGGCCGCCTCGGCCCGCGCGGCCGACGACGCCATGCGCCAGTTGCAGTCCCAGCCCGCCGGGCCGGTGGTGGTCAGTTGCCCGGTATCGATCGCGCAGGACGTGCTAGCGCCGCTGCTGCCGGAATTCCTGGACGCCTGGCCGGCGATCTCGGTGCAGTTGCTGGTGACCAACCGCCGGGTCGACCTGATCCGCGAGGGCGTGGACCTGGCCCTGCGCGTGCGGACCAAGCTGGATACCGATGCCGAACTGGTGGTGCGCCACCTGGGCACGGCACGCGGCACGCTGGTGGCCAGCCCCGGCTACCTGCAGCGTCACGGCGCGCCCGACACCCCGCAGGACCTGGCCTCGCACACCACGCTGAGTTTCAGCGATCCGCAGAACGAGGTGCGCTGGCCGCTGCGCAACGACAAGGGCGAGGAAGTGCATATCGAGCTGAAGCCGCAGCTGTCTTGCAATGACTTCATCGTGCTGGTGGAGGCCGCCGTGCGCGGCCGCGGCATCGCGCTGCTGCCATCGATCGCGACCCAGGAGGAACTGCGCCGCGGCCAACTGGTGCCGGTGCTGCCGCAGTGGCAATCGCCCGAAGGCATCGTCCACTGCATCTACCCGTCGCGCCGCGGCATGATGCCGGCCGTGCGCACGCTGCTCGACTTCCTGTCGGAGCGCCTGCCTCCCACCTATCAGCGGCTGGAAAAGCAAGGCGCCGCCGCTCCCGTCGCTCAATAGCCGCGCGAGCGCTCGACCACGCCGGTGATCGGCTCGCCGCGCATCAGCTGGGCGACCTTGGCGGCGATCTGCGCGATGCTCTCGTCGCGCAGGGTGCGGGCGGCGATGTGCGGCGTGACGTGCACGCGCGGATCACGCCAGAACGGATGATCCTGCGGCAGCGGCTCGGTATGGAAGACATCCAGCGTGGCGCCGGCGATCTCGCCTTCTTCGAGCATCTGCACCAGGTCTTCCTCGACCAGGTGTTCGCCGCGGCCGACGTTGACCAGATGCGCCTCGGGCAGCAACTGGCCGAGCGTGTCGCGGTTGAGGATGCCGCGGGTGTCGGGCGTCAGCGGCAGCACGTTCACCAGGAACCGGGTGCGCGCCAGGAAGGCTGGCAGGGCCTCCTGGCCGGAGAACGACTCGACGCCGGCAATCTCGCGCGGGGTGCGCGACCAGCCCGCCACCGGATAACCGAACTCGGCCAGCGTCTGCGCCACGCGCGCGCCGACCTGCCCCAGGCCCAGCACGCCCACCGGCCAGTCGGCCTGGCGCGTGCCTTCGCGCGTGTCCCAGTGCTGGCGCGCCTGCGACTGGTCGAACGCCTCGAAGTCGCGCGACACGCGCAGCAAGGCATAGAGCGCGTACTCGGCCATCTGCACCGACATGCCGGCGTCTTCCAGGCGGACGATGCGCACGTGCGGCGGAATCTCTTTCATCTTGAGCAAGGCGTCCACGCCCGCGCCGAGGTTGAACAGCGTCTCGATGCGGGTCTCGTGCTGGAACAGTTCCACCGGCGGCTTCCACACCAGCGCGACCTCGGCGCCGGAGGGCGGGCCATCGGGATTCCAGACGGAAATGCGGCAGCCGGGCATGGCGGCTTCCAGGCGCGGGACCCAGACGTCGGGGTCGTGCAGAGGGCAGGCAAAGAGGGTGTGCATGGCGGAAATCCGGACGGGCTCGGGAAACCGCAAGCATGGGGGAAGATGGGCCGTAAATCAAACGGCCCGGCATGAAGCCGGGCCGTTTTCAGAGCGGGTAACGCGCGCGGAGATCAGGCCGTCTGCGTGACCTGCGGCTTGTTCTTGTTCTTGCCACGGCGCAGGAAGGCCCACACCTGCAGCAGGATCAGCAACGCGCTGGCGCCGATGAACCAGGCGCTGATCGGGCGTTGCACGAACACCGCCAGGTCACCGCGCGACAACAGCAGCGCGCGGCGGAAGTTCTCTTCGACCATGGGGCCCAGCACGAAGCCGAGCAGGATCGGCGCGACCGAGAATTCGAGCGTCACCAGGATGGCGCCGATCACACCGAAGGCCAGCACTTCCCAGATCTGGAAGAGGCTGTTCTGGGTGCTGAACACGCCCACCGCGATGAAGAACAACGCCGACGGGAACAGGTAGCGGTAAGGCACCTGCAGCAGCTTGACCCAGACGCCGATCAGCGGCACGTTGAGCACCATCAGCAGCACGTTGCCGACCCAGAAGCTGGCGATCAGGCCCCAGAAGATGTCCGGATGCTCGGTGATCAGCTGCGGGCCGGGCTGGATGCCCTGGATCGGCAGCGCGCCCAGGATCAGCGCCATCACCGCGTCGCCGGGGATGCCCAGGCTCATGGTCGGAATGAAGTCGACCTGCGTCTTGGAGTGCGACGACGCTTCGGGCGAGGCCACGCCGGCGATCATGCCGGTGCCGAACTTCTCGGGCGTCTTGGAGATCTTGCGTTCCAGCGCGTAGGCCACGAAGGTGGTGATGGTCGGACCGGTGCCAGGCATGGCGCCGAACAGCGTGCCGACGGCGGTGCCGCGCACCATGGGCCAGAAGGCCGTCTTCAGTTCCTGCTTGCTGGGACGCATGTCGCGCAGGCGCAGCTTGGCGCCGCTGCCGATGATGGTCATGCGGTTGACGCTCATCAGGAAGTCGGCCACGCCGAACAGGCCCATCGAGATCGCCACCAGTTCCAGGCCGTCGGACAGGTCGAGCAGGCCGAACGAGAAGCGGATGGTGCCGGTGTTCACGTCGGTGCCGACCACGCCGCACATCAGGCCGAACAGCGTCATGGCCACGCCTTTCAGCGGC